>JASLVI010000021.1 GCA_030741455.1 Candidatus Poseidoniaceae archaeon
AAGGACGTAGCAATCAACTGCGGCTACGCTACAAACTCATGCGACGAGGTGATCAGTGATGTATGACGATGCAATCAACAACTTGCTCAAAGGTGTAGCAGACGGTTCGATCTCCGTCAAAGATGCACGTAACGCTCTCGAAGGCGTTGAGTTAACCGAAGCCCAAATGGATGAAGCCATCAATCATGGCGTGCACGATGTTGCCGAATCTGGTACGATTGTGAGCGCTAGTTTGGCGCCATCTGGAGGGTCCTACTTGACCATGTTCTTCTTTGCGTGGGGGATTTTTTGGGCCTGCTATTGGGCATTTTCGCTCATCTATGGCCTCGCTAAGGATTGGGATCAGCAACAGCTCTCATTCCATCTTGCTATGACGCTGACAACACTCATTTTGATGGGCGTTATCTATCTCAAATACATCTTGCCAGATACGATTATTGTCAAACATTCTCAAAATAAATACGTACCTGAGCACGTCAAAGATTGGAAGGAGTACAAGTGGTGAAGACTATGGCCAAAGATTACAACTTATTCGTTCCTGAAACAAAGGAAGGTATAGCGAGTGTTGGTGAAACGGTCATCAATCGAAGACAATTCCTACGCTATGGTTTCAACACAGCTGCGGGCGTTCTTACTGCCTCGCTTGGCGTTCTGGGCTTCGCAGCCATCCTTCTCCCGCCTGGTGGCGGTTCTGCAGGTGACCTATCAGTCAAATTCTGGGCGAAGGGTCGTGAAGATACAGCTTGGTATGGTGCAAAGCATCTCCAATCCATGACCAAGGACGACTTCGTTGCAGAAGCTGCCAACTCCAACACGGGCACTGCAGGTGCAGCTGGCGTATGGAACGGCGTCCCAGTGGTTGTCACCTATGTAGAAGATTCGAAGTGGCAAGGCACGCCCATGGACAACAACAAAGCACGTTTCCAAATGATGGAAGGTTATGATGAATCTGGAAAATACATCGGCCATTTCGAAGACATGGTCGCAATGGATGAGCGGATTTACCCTTCGGATGATCTAATCATGGTCTTCGGCCGATGCACACATCTTTGTTGCATTCCAGGCTGGCAGCTCGTTTCAAACTCCTACACGGACGACACATGGACGCCTGGTGGTACAGATGATGGTGGAACCAAGTTGTTCTGTATATGTCACTCTTCACGATTCGATACGACTGCGTTGGAAATGAACACCAATCGTAACCGAGCAAATGGTGCGACCTTCTCCTATGCGGGCGTACGTAAGGCGGGAGGCCCTGCTCCAGTCGGTCTGCCACTTATTCCAATTGTTCTCAACAACGGTGTCGTTGAAGGTATTACCGATTACGTCGATTGGTTGACGTATTGTGATTGAGGTGTTAAGATGACAACAATGTTCTGGATTCTGTGGTTCTTTATTGCCTTCATCATTGTTCTCGTTGCGTTTACGCTACGTAAAGAATCAGAGGAAATGCCTCGTCGTGAAATTCTTCGCGCTGTTGAATCAACAGGCGGAATGGGTATTTCAGAACGGGCATTCCTGTGGGTGTTTTCGTGGATGGACACACGCTTCCGCATCCAAGATTACTGGAACATGTCCAAAGGTGCGTACTACAACATGCACCGGCAAATGCCGCTAACACACGCTGAGAAATACAAATTGCGCATTATCTGGTACTGGTATCCGTTGTACTGTCTCGGAGGCATTTCCTTCCTCAGTTTCATCATCCTCGTCATCACAGGAACCGTTCTCGGCATCTACTACGTCCCTGGCGGAGAAGGTGATCCTTCTCCTGCATATGCTTCGATGGAATTCATCATGCTCGAACTTCCATTCGGCTACATTATCCGTGCAGTTCATCACTGGGGTACGCACTTCATGGTCGCTTCCGTCTTCTTACACATGTGTCGAGTTTACTTTACAGGTGCATACCGAAACCCACGTGAATTGAACTGGCTCATCGGCGTGGCCCTGATGGCGCTTACCATCGTTTTCGGTTACTCCGGATATTTGCTTCCATGGGACAGTCTTGCCTATGGTGCTGCAGTTATCGGAATTAACCTCGCCAACTCATCGCCACTCGTTGGAAAGTACATCGCCACACTTCTCTTCGGTGGCTCATCATTGACGCCTCGAACGGTTACACGTATGTACTTCATACACGTCTTTATTCTACCAGTGATTGTGACTACATTGATCATTATTCACTTGTTTATTGTCTGGGTACAAGGCATTGCGGAGCCACATTGATCGGAGGAGTTTGAATGGGATTAATGGAAAATTTAGGACGAGTTGCAACCTCGTATATGGATGAAAAGGCCAAACTTCAGGAAGCTGGAGAAAAGCGTAAGCGAACCCGTATGGGCCATGGATTCTGGCCTCACGAAGTTCTACGTGACACCATTCTCTTCGCATTCATGGCGGCTGTGCTCCTCTTCTATGCATGGCTCATACCGCCACCGCTACACGGTGCAGCAGATCCATACGCTCAAGCAGGGTTCGTTTTCCCTGACTGGTATGTTCTTTTCTCGTACGGCTACCTTCGATGGGGAGAATATCTTCCTCAATTTACCGTTCCAACCGGATTCATCGGTGATATCGTCGGCCAACCTGTCTTTGCTTGGAACGCTGCATGGTGGGGCGCTGCTCTCACCGGTATTCCAGTCGGTATTCTTGCACTCCCTCCGTTCCTAGGCGGACGCGAGAAGCGACCGGTTGAGGACCCTTGGTTTGCAGCAGCGGGGGCTGTGTATCTTGCCCACGTTTGGTTCATCTCTGTCTTTTCGATCAACATCTTCCTTGAATTGTATGGGAAAAATCGGTCGGATTATTGTAAACTTGATTCGCATGGCGATCTGTTATGTGGAACGAGAGCACCATGGATTGCGGAAATTTTCAATGCCGTACCGTGGATTCTAACAGGCATGCTGTTATGGATTGTGATCTATTTTGTTGGCCGGAACGTCCTCGTCAAAGCTTGGGGTTCAGGGTTCACACCAGAGCATGGTAAGCGACTCATCGTTGGAGCACTCATCGTTTCAGCAGGTGCATCTGTTGCAACATTCGACACCTATGACAACGGATTCTGGGAAGCAGGTGGTCTTTTGACCATCAAGGGATTGACGCATGATTACTACCCCGAACTGGAAGCCATGCGTACACAACCGTCTGATATCGAGGTTCACGAGACGAACTCGTTCAGTGATGAACGGGGCTACACGGATGGAATCGTTCCTGCTGCTGCATGGCTGGATTGGCAAATTTTCCAGCCTGCACGTGAAACAATCATCGATTTCAGTGATGCAAATAATCATCAGAACCCAGAAACGGGTGACAACGCCGCAGGTGCAACAGTCACCTTCGCAGGTGGTGAAGGATACGTAACGTCGGGAACCTTCACCGTCACTGACACCTACACAAGCGAAGCACTTCCAACCGATGTAACGTGTGAATTCCGAGCCAGTGAGCGAAAGATCGACGGCGTCAACACCGCAACAATGCTCTCGAGTACGATGTCGGTTAGCGACAGTTCAGGTTCAGTTCTGACATCGTTTACTGGCTGTGAAGGTGCTGAGATTAACCTCGAACCAGGAACCTACAGTTACGAGTACTCGCTTCTTGCATCAGGACCTCTCGCACTCAATGAGTCCATTACAACGGAGACAACCTTCGCAATTCGAGCCTTCCAACCGCTCCTACTCTGGGATAGCAATGCCGGTATGAACGCAGGAAAGGTCGTCAACTTGAGCGATACTGCAATGCTTGCAACTGCAAGTGGAACATACAGCGATGTTACGAACCCTTCCTACCATGTCAACCCAAAGGCACTCGATGCTAAGTTGACATATGCCATGTTCATTCCATGTCTAACCTTTGGTGCAATTGTTCTTGTTCTCCTTCGATCAATGGCTCGTGGCTACGAGTTTGAGATGAACAAATGTTACGGCTGTGACCTGTGTGACGATGCTTGTCCTGTTCGGTTGTTCAATGGTGGAGACAAACTCAACATCATCTATAACTCTTGGAACAACGAGGACGATGGTGTACCGCTCTATTCGTGTTTGACATGTACTGCTTGTACCAACGCCTGTCCACAACTTGTCGATTACGACTCCTATGTCGATATTCGTCGAAGTCTCATCGTTGGCGGACCTGCTGCAGAGATTCCTCACACCGTCCTACAAGCTGTTCTCGCTGCTGAGGCAGAGGAAGCATCCAACGAGGATTTCATCCCGGTCGAAGAATACCCAATCTCCTCCAACGTTGGCTACTATCCTGGATGTGTTGACTATCTCGACCAAGAAATGGTCTTCTCTCATGTCAATGAAGGTGAAATGAATCTTGGTGATTCAACCACTGCTGCATTCACGTTGTTTGAAGAAATGGGCCATGATGTCTCGTATCTTGGCCGAGACTTCCTCAAGTGCTGTGGACACGACCAAAAGTGGCAAGGACTTACAGAAGTCTTTGACAAACTCAAGGCATACAACCAGAAGAAGATCGAAGCATCAGGTATCGATACACTTGTCTCGTCCTGTGCAGAATGTTTCCGAACCTTCGCACGTGATTATGAACTCGATGGCGTCAAGGTAATGCACACAACCGAGTATCTCATCGAGAACGGTTTCGATATGCAACTTTCAACCGATGCTACAACAGTCACCTACCACGATCCATGTCGTCTTGGTCGACAAATGGGCATCTACGAAGAACCTCGTGAACTCATCAATGCTGTCGAAGGTGTTGATCTTGTTGAGATGGAACATCATGGAGAGGATGCAATGTGTTGTGGTGTCTCAAGCATGATGTCTTGCAACGAAAACGCTCGTGCACTCCGTGTTGCTCGAATGGAAGAAATCAAGTCGACTGGAGCAGATACAATGTTGACATCATGTCCTAAGTGTGTCTCGCACTTCGAATGTCTCAAGTTTGAAGGTGATGAGCGCTACGAAGACATCGAAATCCTCGACGTTGTTTCCTTCCTTGCTCGTGAAGTCAATGCAAAGAAGAGCGAACTTCCTGCAACAACACAAACCGAAGTTGAAGCTTGAAGTTAATCTTCAGTAGGAACATCATCGTCCATACCGACGATTTCGTAATTTGAGGGGAAGAGGGCGATCAAGACACCTCCGATAAGACTCAAAAGTCCCCAGGTGAATTCTTGTTGGACGAAAAGAAGTTCGAGAGCGATAACAACGAGAATGAGTCCACCAATGTTGGATGTCCATACAAGCGTCTTGAAGGTTCCAAGCGATACACCGGTTGTTCCTTCCTTACGGTAGGGGCCAAATTCTCCTCCAAATCGTTGTGCAGTCGGTTGTTTTCCTTTTTTCGACATGTTCATCACCTCATCGGTCTATCATGCTAATAGCATCGGTTGGACAAGCAAGTACACAGAGTCTGCATCCTGTACAAGCATCGCGAATAATCTTTGCTTTCTGATTGCTGTCAACATTGATCAATGGACTACGCATTGCAACCTTGTACATTTCAATGGCATCATCATCGCAGACGATGGTGCATTGGTCACAACCAATGCACAATTCTTCCTTAACAAATGCAACAGCAGATTCTCCACCTTTCAGCGAAGCATGCTGAACACCACGCTGACGATTAAGACTCGTTCGGATGCGCTTCGCCTCTTTTTCGCGGCGACGCTTCAACTCATCCGAGGATGTCATGGTCCACCTCAGACATGGGTTGCCCTTCAAACTTGGCAACGCTCAAATTAACAAGTAAGTCTCCAAAACAGTAGAATGCACCAACGAGAAGAGGTGGATTCCAGGCTGTTAATCCAGTCCATGGAACATTGGCAGCCCATTCCCAGTTTCCAAGATACGTCCCCCATAATTCCATGAACAGTGCAAGCCAAACCATCGATGCATAGAGGCGTGGTTCTGGGCCCCACTGGACAAAACCAAGCGTCAAAAGAATGAGAAGAACGGCAGATGTATCTGTCCCCTTAACCGCCCCATAGATGACCAATGGAACAAGGAATAGTATCAGAAGCATCGGCGAACGTTCTGGAATCGTTCTTGCAACTCGACGACCAAGATCAAACAAGAAATAATGGCCAACAGGAACAAACAATGGCATTAAGCCACGTTGATACTCATAGATGAGCCATATTTCACTGAAAAACAACTCCATAGGTGTTGCAAAGGCTAAGACTGCAATCATCTCAATACGTTCTTTTCGATCGGTCTTCCAATAGATGTAGGAAAAGACGCCAATGCACCAAATATCGACTGGCCACTGCCCATATTTTGCTGAAATGAACAAGCCAATTGCGATCGTTAGGACATAGAGAGCCTCACGACGCATGGGCCTGCTAAGGGTTCGTTGCTTAAGAGTCACTAGTTATTCTTGTGAAAGATCAGCATACTCGAGACCCATAGCGAGCATGGACAACTCGGATAACAATGCGTGCCAGTTGTGAGCATGTGTCATGAAGGATGGGTCTTCTTGTGAAGTGATGAAGCGGGCACTCGGAGAATTGAGGTTTCCAATCTCGTCCTTCTTGTGATTGATACGGTAAAACCAAGAGGATGCATCCCCATCAACGAGGTAAACAACCGGTTCTACAGGTGCACCTGACTTCGTTTTCATCAATGTTGGAACGCCTTCTTGAATCAAGAAATCTTCAGTCTCTGAACTTCCTTTCCCATACATCAATTTCTTCATCTTACGATTCGATAAGTTCAGCAATTGTTCACCACTGGTCACGGTCATGATTCCGAGACCATAGGTGCCTCGATTGTTCTTGACATACGCTACAGGTTCTCGTTCAATTCCGAGCGATGCATATCGTTCCTCAAGATGAGCGAGAAACACATCGACGTCACTCGCTAATTGTATTCGACACGATTCTTTCTCCAGGCACTTCTCTTCCGATACGAATGAATCACAGATTATATGCCAAGGGTCAACGCCAATGATGCCACTTATCTCTTCAACGAGTGGTCTGAGGAAATCAAAATGTTGTGACTTTTTCCTCTGATACCATCCCATCTGCGGACTTGGAAGTACACTCGCTGCTGAAAGTCCTTCAAGACCTCCATCAGTAAGATCGTTGTTCAAGAGGATGAAGTCAGGTAGTTCACCTTGAACCATCAATACGTCATCAACAACCTCAACTTGATTGAGAGGAAGTGGCCCATGTATGCCATTTAATGCATCGAATCCATCCAATTCGGGATTCCCGATTGTACAGCGGTATCCTGCCTGTTCAACCAATTGATGCAACGTGCGTAAGTTCTCAACATACCCCTGATTTCGAGTATGTGATTCAGGATAGATGTGAACCCATTGGCAACCAGGTTGATGTCGCTCAATATGTGCTGCGATTCGTTCAGTCAATTGAGGGATATCGGATTCGGATGTGTTGTTAAAACCTGCTGGAAATTGATTCGCATCAACAACAGCAATCTTCCATCCTGCATCACGAATATCCACACTACCATAGATTGGAACAGCGATTTCACTTCGTTTCTTTGCCATCCAAGCGGTGATTTCATCTCGCTTCTCTTCGAGAACATGACTAAGTTCATGCAGATAGGTCATCCGATCACCTCTGCAAGAAGATCATCGATTGAACGATGATGTTGAGGCTGATCGTAATCAATCAAATGAAGCGCCTCAAACAGCCCTAATCCGAGTGTGATTTCAGGTTGATGGCGAAGCAATGGTTCACAGAATGTCCAACGAGATGCAATCTCCTCAATTTGTGATGCGTATTCAGTGAGACATTGCGTGAGGAGGGTCGGTGAAGTAGCGGTTCCAGCTGGAAGTTTCTTTCGATCGACCACGCTTCTTGGCAATGAAGTGCGAGAGGCTGCAGCGCGAAGCGCCTTCTTCTCGAGTCCAGTTGAAGGAAGTCGCTGATTCATTGGAAGTTGCATCGCATCGTTGCGGTGAGAACGTCCTAGGAATGGAACGCGGACTTCCAATGAATGCGCCATTGAATGCCGATCGACGAGACGAAGTTGAAAATTGCTTAATTGACCATGATCCAGTTCAAACTGCAATGCATCAGGTAACGAATCAAGATGGGTTTCAGGACGATGATCATTGGCCCACCATCGCTCATCCTCTCCATCCAACTCGCCTGCGTCAAATCGTCTTGCGAAAGGATGACTTAACATGCTCATTCGTTTGTTGAGTTCTTGCTTATGTTTTCCTAAATCTGCATAACGTGGATAACCGGCATGGAGTTCATCAGCACCCTGGCCGCAGAGACCAACTCGGACCGATTGGGCCATCGTTTTGAACAAGGGTTGGAAAAACAAGACAGATACATCAAGATCTTCTCCATGCCAAGATAATGAAGGCAGATGCTTTTCGAACGAGTCGGTTTCCATAATGGATTGATGGTGATTCAAATCCAATGAGGAGGCGACCAATTCAGCGGCCATCCAATCCGGATTGTCTTCACTCTCTGCAACCGTCCAACATTCAGGCGTGGGCCGATTGTATCGATGTGCTGCATCGTTGGCTACAGCAGCAACAAGTGAAGAATCAAGACCACCTGATAGGACGATTCCAACTGGGACATCAGCCATCAGACGTTGCCCAACACTATCGATGAATCCATCCAGGAGTTGGTGAGCCCCTTGAACCTCATCGTATGCTTCATTTGGAGAGACTTTTGGTGAAGAAAAACGGTGCGTATCGAGTAGAACGGGCACTTCATTCACCAGTGACCAAACCTCAACTGTACCGGGACGAACCTGATGGACATCCAGGAATAAGGTGGTTGCATCGAGTGGATATTCCCAAACCAAACGGGCCATCAATGCGTGTTCATCCAGTTGCGGATAGAAATCTGAATGCGCACGTAGCGCCTTGACTTCACTGGAAAACATAAGGGAAGAGCCAATCCTTGAGCGAATCAATGGCTTGATGCCCATCTCGTCTCGAGCAAGAAGCAATTGTCGATTGGTTGGATTCCACAATGCAAACGCAAACATACCATCCAGTTGTTGAATCCAGGCACCATGATCTTTGGCAGTTGCTTGTAAATTGGATTGAAGCGTCTTTTCAAAAAGGGCAAGAATGGTTTCACTATCGCCGAGTGTCTTCCATGCGTAATCAGGAATTGATGAACGGATCGATTCAAAGTTGTAGATTTCTCCATTCGCGACGAGAACATTTCCTGCTTGAGAATGAATGGGTTGTGGACTGCCCTCCAAATCGACGATAGCTAGTCTCGTATGACCAAGACACACCGATGCATCATGCCAAATGCCAGAACCATCAGGACCTCGGTGATGTTGCAATTGATTCATCTTCTTGACGACGCTTGGCTCAGGAGCGCCAAGCATGCCAGAGATACCACACATGTGATACAGAGACAACGGCTGTTGCCTATATACCGTTGCTTTCTGGTTAATCACCAAAGCGGGTACTTGAACGCAGTTACAGCAAGCAAAATAACGGCTATGCCGAAGAACGTGTAGTAAACAGACTGCGGTGGGTCTTTGGATTCATTATCTCCATACATGGTTATCAACAAACAGGCGTGGTGGACTCGACTCTAAAATATGGCGGCGAAAACGTCTCAGATGATGCCCAAAAATGGCTCAAAGACAAGAACGACAGTGAGGGGTATGAGCAACATCGTGGCATTATCATCGATGTATCGAAGACGTGGCCATTCAGCGGCAACACAAATCGGAGCCATCAATGGAACAAGAAGCCATGGTGTCGCAACCCAAATTGCACATGCAACCCAAATCAATGCAATTCCGATGGTTCCTGCGGCAATAACTGTTCGAGTTGAAACACCTTTGCGTCGTAGCTCCCCAAGCAATGGATCGCCGAGTGAGAGACTGAGAATCAGAGGATAAGCATATTCTGGCTCTGGAGCCAGAAGAAAGACCATGCCGACACCAAGAGCGCCCCATGCCAGAGCAGAGACTTGTTTTGCTTCATAGGAACGTTGGCCCACAATGGTCCAACCCATCTTTAATCGCAAAGCCTCACCAAATACGGCGATGAGGATTACGGAAGAGACGACTTGCTCAAGCGTAAGAGAAACCGCGTCAGCAACGTCTTCTCCAAATTCAAAATACAAGAACGGAAGCAATGACATCGCCAAATGAATCCCACGTCGGAGGACATGACCGGACATGCCACCAACAGACAATTCAACTGGATTCGTTAATTCGACTTGGTCACTCATTTCTATCCCTCAATTGAGCATATGCTTCCTCGAATGACATCAAACCTTCCTCTAAATTTGACAAACTCGTATCAAATTGAGGATGTTCAAGGAGTAGCCGTTCATGATGTGAAAGAAGCCGTTCTCGCCATCGCGCCCGAGCCGCACGAATCGACTGATTCAACGACAGGAGCATCGTCGATGCGGCCGCAATTCCTGTTCCATGAAGTGCACTAACGAGGTGAACATCAGGCGCTTCCTCATGACCAAGGTTTAACGATTCACGCAATTCATTGGCATGACGTTGCGCTCCATCCAAATCAGATTTGTTGACGATGATTGCATCCGCTAATTCCAGTAGTCCTGCCTTTTCTGCTTGAACACCATCACCTCGTGCAGGTCCTTCGACCAACACGATTCGATCAGCGACCGCAGCACATCGGACTTCGGATTGACCAGCTCCAACCGTTTCAATAACCACTTTATCCCATCCAACTTCTAGCAAACAAAACGCCATATCTTGAACGACAAGAGGAACAGAACCACTCGTCTTTCTCGTTGCTACTGAGCGAACATAAACAGAATCCTTCTTGTTTTCATCATCGACAACACTCATTCGGACTCGATCACCAAGGAGTGCCCCCCCTGAGCGAGGTGATGAAGGGTCAACAGCAAGGACGGCAACACGCAAACCTGCATCCACCCATTCATGGAGCAATCGATCGAGTAGACATGATTTACCAACTCCGGGTGGTCCTGTCAAGGCGAGAATCTTCCATTCTGATTCTTGCTTAGGAGGTTCAGAAAAGCGAACACTACCGTTCTCAATCGATGAAAGCAAACGTGCAAGTACCCGGCGATCGCCGGCTTTTGCAGCATTGATTCGATCGTCCAAAGTCTCACCTTCATTCAGATGATTGCCAATGCCATCCTGCACCATGTCCAACACCTGCATCATCTCGTTGAACAGCAGTGGCGATGAAGGCGACCATTTCTTCAGAGGTTGTACCTGGACCAAAGATTGCACGTACGCCTGCCTCAAAGAGTGGTGCACGATCATCTTCTGGGATGATGCCTCCTCCGAATACAATGACATCGCCCATGTTGTGCTCACGGAGTGTTTCGCAAATTCGTGGGAAAAGGTGGCCATGAGCTCCAGAAAGCGAAGAAAGACCCAACAGAATTGCATCTTCATCACGAACGGTTTCAATAATTTGTTCAGGCGTTCGTCGCAAACCGGTGTAAATCACCTCATGACCTGCATCTCGCAAAGCACGAGCAACAACCTTTGCACCACGGTCATGACCATCCAGCCCAGGCTTGGCGATGACAATACGCAACGGTTGGTCCATGACACGAGGACTGGATTGATGGTTATGAAAGAGTCGTTGAAAAAGGGACATCCATCATTGTTCGGGGATGATATCAAATGTCAGAGCCTCCATCCATCATCATGGCTTGGGAGAAGGACCCCCCTCACCTTCAACCCAGCAAAGGATATCTACGGGTTCGCAGAGTCAACCGAGCCATCATGGAAACGTGGTTTCGAGAGATTTCGACAGTCGACATCGATACCTTACCGGATGAAGGAGGTATCATCTATACCGCATGGCACCCTGGCGGTTTGATCGACCCTATGCTGATGATGGCATCCTTGCCAGGAGGGTTGACCTTTGCAGCAAAGTCAACGCTGTTCAAAATTCCAATTCTTTCCCGAATCATGAAATGGATCAATGTTCAACCAGTTCAACGTGCTCAGGACGACGTTGGTTCTGCTGAAGAACGAAAGAAAGCGAATTCTGCTCTTATTGACACACTTGCAGAACTCGTAGCAAATGGTGAGCGAATTGCCATCTTCCCTGAAGGCATGAGTCATACACAATCGCATGCTGTCGATATAAAAACTGGGGCTGCGCGTATTCTTCTCGAAGCTCATCGACGAGCTGCAAAGGCCGGAAAGCCCGCTCCGAGCATCGTACCAATCGGATTGCATTACAGTGACCAACACTCATTCCGAGAACGTGTAAGTTTACAGATCAATCGATCGATGGAAACACCACCCTTACCACAGGAAGAAGGTGCACCATTACCAAGTGAAGAAGAACTCAAACAACATGGTGAGCGAGCACATGATCGTGTATGGTGCGATTCAGTTACTGCCTTGCTCCAAACCGAACTGAACCGAATCAGTCATGCACAAGAATCGTGGGAGGATAGGGAACTTGTCTGGCGAGCAAGGCGGATGATCCATACAGTACGCAGCGGTGAAAAGGTTTCAAAAATTGGTTACAATGAAGCAGTTCTTGGTTCAAGAAGAGTGCGTGCTGCATGGCAATATCTCTCACTTAATGATCCTGAACGGACCGAAGAAATTGAAGAGAAATTCAAATCACATCATTCTGAAATGGAACGAATCCAACTTCGTTCTTGGGAATTAAAAGATCGGAAAAAGAAAATTTCCAAGACTGCCTTTATCAGAAATTTTGCTTTTTGGATTTGGTCGGCTTCATGGATGCTGGGCTTCGTAACATGGTCCGCGATGATTGCCACAGGCGTACCCTATCTTTTCGTCCGGTTTTTCGTTTCATTGAAAGCGAGTAAAGAAGAGAATAAAGCGGGAATCGGTTCAATGAAATTACTCTATTCAATAGGATTGTATCCCATTTGGTGGCTGTTTTGCGCGATATGTCTCGGATGGTTTATTGCTTCCGCCGCCTCTCCATTACAAGATTTCAAACTTCCAGGATTTATCCTTCCCGTCCTTGCTGCCATACCATGGCCATTGGTCGCATTCATTCTTCTCATTTGGTGGCCTGTTTCCGCCCGATTGCATCTCAAATTGTATCAACGTTTGAGCAAATCATGGAAGAATCTACGGCTATGGTTCAAACTCCGTAGTGGCCAAATTGAATGGGATACACTTATTCAAGCACATCAATCCTTGGCGATGGAAATGGCATCGATTGGAAATGGTTTGATTCTTCCAGGCGATCCGGATTGGGAGGAGCCACCGGCCGGAAAGGACGATTGGGAGATGGTTCAGTTCAGAGTCTCGTAAGGTCGAATGTTTTCGGATTCTTGAAGGCAAACGAATAAGTGCGTTATGGCCAACCAAGTATTGGTGAGAAGGATGTCCTCGACAGAACAACGTCTCAATGACCTACGTGCTCGAAAGGCTCGAAGCGAAGCGGGTGGAGGCCAAGCTCGAATCGATGCGCAACACAATCGAGGAAAGATGACCGCTCGTGAGCGACTCGACATGTTACTCGACGAAGGAACATTTCAGGAGATCGATGCCCTTGTTGAACATCGATGCCGTGATTTTGACATGGATAAAAACGTAATACCCGGCGACGGTGTCGTCACAGGCCATGGAAAGATCAATGGTCGAGAGGTCTTTGCCTTCGCTCAAGATTTCACCGTCTATGGTGGTTCGTTGGGTGAAATGCATGGACTCAAGATTTGCAAGGTCCTCGACATGGCACTCAAGACTGGACGGCCTGTCATCGGGCTGAACGACTCTGGAGGCGCTCGAATTCAAGAAGGGGTTGCCTCACTTGGATCCTATGCTGAAATCTTCTTCCGCAATGTTCGTGCTTCGGGCGTTGTGCCTCAAATTAGCGTCATCATGGGCCCTTGTGCTGGTGGTGCCGTCTACAGCCCTGCTATCACCGACTTTGTTATCATGGTCGACAAAACTGCACACATGTTCATCACCGGACCAGAAGTCATCAAAACAGTAACCAACGAAGTTGTTTCCTTTGAGGATCTTGGTGGTGCGATGACGCATGCTTCAAAATCAGGCGTCTCACACTTTACTGCCGACAGCGATGATTCTGCGATTCAACTCGCTCGTGACCTCTGCGATATGTTCCCTTCAAACAACATGGGTCGAGCCCCTATTCGGAAAACATCCGATGCCCCTGACCGTTCTTGTGAAGCATTGGATACGATGATTCCTGAAGACACCAACAAACCTTACGATGTCACCGATGTGGTTCGAGAAGTCCTCGATGACGGTGGTTTCTTAGAAGTTCAAGCCGATTATGCCATGAACATCGTCTGTGGATTTGGCCATCTTGCTGGTCACACCGTCGGTGTTGTTGCCAACCAGCCGAAGGTTCTCGCAGGATGTCTCGACATCGATGCGAGTGACAAAGCAGCACGATTTGTTCGATTCTGTGATGCGTTTAACATCCCAATCTTAACCTTTGAAGATGTTCCAGGATTCCTACCAGGGACCAACCAAGAATGGGGTGGAATCATTCGACATGGTGCGAAACTCCTCTATGCCTATGCTGAAGCAACCGTTCCAAAACTGACCGTTATTCTTCGCAAAGCCTATGGTGGCGCATATGACGTTATGTCATCAAAACACATTCGAGGCGATTACAACGTAGCATGGCCGAGTGCAGAACTTGCAGTGATGGGTGCTGATGGAGCCGTTGAAATTATTCATCGAAGACGAATCAAGAACGCACGAAATCAAGAACAAGAACGTGACCGATTGGTCCAGGACTTTACCGATACTTTCGCCAATCCATACAAAGCAGCGGCAATGGGTTACATCGATGATGTGATCGAGCCCAGTGAAACGCGTTCTCGGCTTTCTCGCGCCTTATTGATGTTGTTGGAGAAGGAAGAGATTCGACCTGCAAAGAAGCACGGAAATATCCCACTGTGAGGAATGGACATGGCCGATGAAGCAATACGAAGAATGGCTGCGATTGCAGCGGTTTTGAGCCTCGTTGAGAGCGGGGATGATGCATCGCAACGTGGCAGGCAACGCGGTGAAGCGTGGTCACAGGATCATCGTAGAATGAATATGGGTCGCTCTTCACTCATGAATTATCGAAGCAATCGAAGCCCTTGGAGATGATACGATGCCAGAGAAACGAACCGTCAAAGTCAATGGTGAAGAATTCGAAGTTGAAATCGAACTCAATGATGATGGAACCTATGAAGCAACTGTTGAAGGTCAAACCTTCTCAATCGAGGTTCCAAATGCGCAAGCTGCACCTCGTGCACGTCGTGGAGGCGGCGGTAAGAAGAAGAAATCCGGAACCGTCTCCGCAAACATTCCAGGCAAGGTGGTGACCGTTGAAGTCAAGGAAGGCGATGTAGTCAAAGAGGGTCAAGTCATTCTTATCCTTTAGGTGATGAATTTGATATTATTATTTTATTGTAGGGTTATTGTTTTTGTTATCTTTT
>JASLVI010000022.1 GCA_030741455.1 Candidatus Poseidoniaceae archaeon
GTTGTCAAGTTCTTTTTCTCGGCCGAAGAAATGTCGTAATCGTGGGAGATCACCAAGCGAGGTAACCAGTTGTTTCTCAACTTGCTTTGACAAATCTCGCTCGATGAGATCTTCAGATAATGACCGTGCATCAAGGATGAGGTTATCGTCCAAGTAGCGAATTATATCGACAGGACGCATTGCAAATGGCAATACTTCGTGAGCAGCACCAAGTGTGGTCGATACGGTCTCGCCATCGATGTTGATACAACGAAATTGAAACTCTCGCAATCGCCCCCATGTTTCTTCAGCAGCAAGAATACCAGCATCGGTCAAAAAGTAGGCTTTCCGTTTTCGGCTAACACCTTGAACGTGAGCTTGACGTTCAACAAGCAGACCTTGATCTCTCAAACCAGAGATCGCTCGTGGAACGTTTGAACGTGCAATAGCGACAGCGTTTGCAATTCCCATCTGAGATAAGGCAAAGGGGACTTCGACTTTCTCTTTGAAATCTGCATAGTCCAGAAGATGCAGAAGCACCTTCTCCTGTACGCCAGGTTTGGCAATCATTCAATCACCCATTCATTGACCAGGTGGTTGATAGTTTGGATCTGGAACCCATTGATTTGTCTCTTGATCCCACATCCATCCAGGGTGTTGAGCAGATTGTTGTGGAGCTGCTGGTTGTTGAACTGCAGCAGCAACTGGCTGTTGAGGTGTTGCAACAACATCCTTCTTACCCCAAGCGTATGGGTCAACTTCTTGTTCGACTTCTTGTGTCGCATCAAATTCTTCATCTTCCAATTCTTCAAATTCGATGAAGAAGTAACCAACACCACCGAGTAGAATCAATGCTCCGATAACAATTGCAACGATGAGGAGGAGATTCATTCCTTCATCACCTTCACCAACTGCGATATTGAACGATGTTGGTTCAGAACTTCCCCCGAACGTCTGACCGTTCATCTCAAACTTGATTTCACGAGAGATATCATCCAAATCCTGGAGGTTGATTTCCATCAGCCACGTCCCATTCTCATCAACAATTACTGATTTGATTGGGAAATCTGTTGTTGCTGTCGTCGCTTCTACCTTAGCACCAGGAAGGCCTTGGCCAGTGAATTCAGCTACCGTCGATGTGGAAACCGATTCACCAGGATTGACACGCTGGACATCAAACTTGACCGCTCTTACAAAGAAGGTTACATCACGAGAAACAGCGGATTCATCAAACCCATCACGGACAATGAATCGTACATTTTCGATGGTCCAACTGCTAATATCCTCATTGGTTTGTTTGAGAGCAGGGTCGTATCTTGCAATCCCTTGACTATCAATATCGATAAGATACGGGTGATTGTCGTCGGAGGGATCTGTTTGATCATCAACGAAATCATAAATCAGGGCATTGGAATCTGGATCGTTGAAGTATTGATTCAAATCGATGGATCCTCCACCACCACATTGATCAACTGAACTCGAATCAATAACACAGAAAATTGTGATTTGATTTGGCCAATTCGTAGCATTGAACTGTGGAGGAATATTGTTTTCATCAGCAGGTTTTGAGATCGTGATTCGAACAACATCTTCGAGCGAGTAATCTTCTCCATCGTACGCCTTTACTCGAATTTCGTATTGGCCCTCGTGCTTGAGTCTACTCGTGTCCCAAACAGCCGACCATGAATATCCAGGTCCGGTCTTTGTAAACGTCGTCACAGGACCGGGCCCATCATTGAGAATGAGTCCACTAGCGAGATCAAGAATTTCAATCTCAACTCGTGTAATCGTACCATCAGCACCATCACTGGCAAAGCCAATCAAGGTTGTATCAGTTTCTGCACGGACCGGTAGTAAACCATCAGGTTCAAGCAAATCGACAATAGGAGGAACGTTGTCATTGAGCACCGTTACGGTACGTTTTGAGATGACACAAGTTCCTTGCATATCGTCACAGAAATCGCTGTCACTTGCCCATACTTCGAACGTATACTCACCTGTTTCAAGCTCCTCAAAGTTCCACTCATATGCCCATGCAACTGAACCATCGATTGCAAAGTGCGAGGAATATCCGTTCGGTCCAGTTACATCAAACCAGATGTCCTGAATGTCGGATCCCCAAGTCCCAGCGTATGGATCTGAGGCCGTTCCTGTGAAGAGAATCTTACCGTTTGAATGTACGGATCCATCAAGAGGTTCATTCAGATAGAGTGTTGGTGGGACCAAGTTCAACTTGAACTTACGAACCTCTATTGGGGAGTAGTCCAAACCATCGTAGGAACGAATTCTGAAAGTGACGTCGCTTTCACCATCAGGGTGAGCAGACAAATCCCAATCGAACGACCATGTCTTGAATGGGTGGTTCTCCTTCGTCAGTTCACCGTTTGCACCCGACGTATCCACTGCATAGTACCAATCGGAACTACCTGGTGGTTGGATTTCAACTCGCTCAATCAAACCAAATTGGCGGTCGTAGGCAATGATATCCAGCGGATATGGACCTGATTGACCGTCCCATGCAGTACCTGTTATGACTGCGTTGATTGCAAAAGAATCACCATCATATTGTTCGACAGTCACGCTTGGACGATTGTTGTCGAGACTAATGATGTCATCGATTGAACCGCTCAAGACGATATCAAATTCTTTCTTACCTTTACCGAATTTGTAGGCTTCAACGATGTAGAATGGTAATTCTCGGCCGTTTGCACAATCAGGATCATCTGCATCCACGAAGGTATCACCATCGTTGTCATAGCCGTCCGAACACGTGTCCTCATCGAGGACTGTCGGATTCGAAGGATCGGATCCCGGAACGGTAACACCTGTTTCACCAACCAAATGGTTCCAGTTGCGATCGAGGAGGAAATCAGATGGAAGTGACACTTGCTGAGTGAAACCAAAGCTATCTGTTGTCAACTCATATAACGGCAGACCTGTTGCATCCTTGATGATGACGGTAGCACCAGCAACGTTGCTGTTCTTCGCCTTTACTTGATAGCGGACCAATTCACCTTGACGAACTTGTGAGCCCCAGGCAGAGTTTTGGTTTTGTACATGCACCTTTGAAGCATCAAAGTTCTGTAAATCTGCGAACGAGAAAACGGTCGAGTTGTTCACAAGTTCGATAGCAAGAGGCATGTCTCGTGGTGGAACTCCTGCTGTATCAGGCAGGAGTAAACACTCGGACTGAACGTAAGGGCATTCTGCACCGAGCCATTGGAGCATAACAGGGTAGGTGTAACCTCCAGCAGCATCAGGGATGTATTCTGACTGAACCGTTACACGTGATTCTGAAATATTGTACACTTGGGTAGCATTGGTCCATGTGTTGCCTGAGAAGTAACCGATTGAACCGTATTTCTGACCGTATTGATTGTCAAAGTGCGTGATGTTAGCGGCAAACTGCCCAGCTTCGATCGTGTTGCGCTGTACGTTTACAATCGAGCCCTTGATTCGCAAGCCATCCCCAGCGTTGTTGGTAACGGTGTTATCAACGATTGTTGCTGATGAGGTAAAGACGTGAATGGCAGGACATGGGAAATCTCCACCATACATCCAAGAGGATGAACACGTACCCGTATTGTTTGAAATGATGTTGTCCGCAATATAGGCTCTATTTGGAGAAGGTCCTGGATAATTGCTTCCTTGATCACGGTAGTGATATTCACCGATCTGAATGGCCTCTTTTTCGGTGTTTTGAATCGTGTTGTTTTGGATTTCAACTTCGGACTGGCCATATACCCAAAATCCGTTGTATCCTTCGATTGGACCGACAGTGTTTCGGTGAGCAGAAACAGTTGAATCACGAATACCAAATCCAGAACCTGCTGAGGCACCGGAAATGGTGTTTGAAGTTGCTACGACGATTGCACCATCGTATGCTGTAATCCCAGCACCCTCGCCCGTTGTAATGACGTTGTTGTCAAGATAGAGCGTGTGAGCAAAGTCTCCAGTCGTTTTGTACGAGTTTGTGTCGATAGCGTTGCATAGCACATTGATGGAACTGTTACCAAATGATCCCGAAGAACCCTTGAAAAATGCACCGTACGCATTGTCCTTAATATCGAGGTTGTCCATCGAAATATACGAACTTTCAGCGTAAATCAACACACGCCCTCCACCTTGTTGACCACATTGTGCTTGCGTGTTTCCTGTGAAGGTTGAACCCGTGATGGTGAGCGACGAGAGAATTCCTGCACCTGCGCCATAAGCACGAACTGCTGCTGCATCGTAGCCACGTCCATCATCGCCAAGTGTGAACGTTGAATCACGAATTGTTGGCGCTGCAAAGTCCAAGGCAATAACGTTCGAAGTATTGATGTTGGAAAAGGCAAGGTTATCAAGCATAGCAGATGAACCATCAAAGACGAGTGCACCATACTGAACTGCTTGCAAGGTTTGGACATAGATTGGGAATCCGTAGGCGTTGTTGAAGGAAACGTGTGACATTCCAGTCGATGCTTGGTTGATGGTATCTCGAATAATAACACCAGAACCACATGCTGCATCAGTGTTTGTCAACAACTGGTTACCTTGTTGATAACAACGCCCAGCAACGGTGGTGTCAGCTGGCAGAGCCCATTCAAAACTGATCGTTGATGAAGCACTTCCTTGCGTTGAACCACAGGATGCTGAACCAGCACAGATTGCGCCTTCGACATCGATGAAAGTACCAGCAGGGATGTTGATGGTCGTACCTGCATTGATGATGAGTTTTGCACCTTCTGCAACAGTTACATCACCGGTGAGCGTGTGTGTACCACTCCAAGTTTCTGTGGTGATGATCTCACCTGCTGAAGTCTCGTTAACTGCACTCGCAGCAGGGACCGTTACTAATCCAATCAATAGGGATGTAAGAAGAAGTCCTACAAGCCCTACACTTTTTCCAACATTCGCAATTCGCATGTTCATTCCTCTGTAACGTTGCAGAAACTGAACAAATATAATACTGCGCCCCAGATGACACGGCTATTAGTATCATTTAAATCTAAAAATATCATCAAAATGGCATTAATAATATCAAATCGGAATTATAATATCATTATTTCAAGACCCTAGAATCAGCAATTTGGACTCGCTGAGACCCGATTAAGCCATGATTGAGCCTTGAGATCGCCATAGCCAGTTGTTGCATCATGCGTAAAATCAGGACTCAATGATTCTGCTAAAGCTCGCTTTACAAGTTCAATACATGCAGTGGTTGAGGTTTCATTTGGTTTCAATTCTGGATGTGCTTCGAGTATCAATGCCAATGCACCTGTTACGAAAACAGTAGCATCGGAGGTACCGCTTGAAGCATACCATTGATCGTCCTTACCAGTAGAGACAATCCCGACACCTGGAGCGGTTAGTTCTGGTTTTTGATGAGGAAATGCCCGTTCATTTCCATCACTATCGATTGATTCACCCATGGACGACTGACTCCATACCGAACCATCTCGGCTGGATGCCCCCACGGTAATTGCAAGATTGACGTTTCCGGGAGCACTTACGAATCCGTCATCCGTAGAGCCACCATCATTACCTGCTGCTGCAACAACAAATATTCCTGCATCGATTGCCTGACGTGTTGCTGAAACAGCTGGACCTTCTCTCGATGCGGTTTGATCTTGTTCTCCCCCAAGCGAAAGGGAAATAATGTCTGCTTCAAAATCGAAGATGCACCAACGAATGGCATCACCAACTCGTGTCTCAGATCCAGTATTATTTTCACCATTAGCACTCAAAGCAGCCGCCATTCCCAATGTAACATTAGGAGCAATGCCTATTTGATAGTCATTTGATACTAGAAGCCCTGCCATCAATGTACCATGAGAAATCGAGCCATAATCAACAGGTTCTGCGGAATTACGTACAAAATCCTTGAACACAACCTCTGTATCTTCAAGCGATGTATGTGTGAGAGAGATACCTGTATCAACCATGCAAACCCGGACGCCTTCTCCAGTGAGCCCATCATCTTGCAACGCCCGAACTTCGGATTGCTCAAAGGCCCATTCCGATGTTGATGGAGGTAATTGCAGCAACAAGAGATTCGATTGCCAGAGCAGAACGATGATCCCCAAAAAGATCGCCATCATCACGCCTGATGTTATAGAAAACAAGCGCCTCGGTCGATAGGGAATGGTTTCTGGGACAGTCGGCGCCCATCCAGTTACCTCAGCTCTCCATTGATCCTGATGATCATTGGTCGAAGGGTCAACTGCAGACAGAATCTTCGGCTCTCCTGGTTCAGGAAGCAAATCCACTCCGCGTAATTCTTCCATGCCCTTCCCACCCAAATCGGTGGCTCTCTCGTATCAAACCTTGTCTCGAGACGAATCAGAATCGGCTGCCGGAGCGGCGAGCACGTTCAGATGCCTTGAATCCAAAGTAGAGGATGATAAAGATCAATCCAATGATAGCGATTGTAACAATCGGGTTGGATGTTTCCTCAGAACCTTGTACAAGATATTCAATTCCGAAATCTTCAGCATCCGAATTACCTGTAGTGAAGTTTGCATCATCACCAAGAACTTCCCATCGAACGTCGTATCGTGTGATACCTTGACTTGCTTCTGGCAGAATGAATTCGAATTCTGTTATGCTTGATGCAGGCATCGTAAGTGTCACATTCATTTCTGAAATTGAATCACTGTCAAGATAAACCGTAACCAGCTGAGCTGAACGCAATCCTGAATTTTCCATGACAATAATGACCGTGTTCGGGTCAACATCAGCGAAGTTGTTGCTTCGGGATTTGGTTAAATCTTCATCGAAACTCAATGAAATTCGAGCCGATTCAACGATTATTTCTTCCTCATCTGTGGTCACTCCATCTTCACTCGTGATTCGAACTGTCAATTTGATTGTACCTTCTTCAAATCCTGGTGCAGCGGTAACGGCGAATGCAAGATCACGCAAGTTGTCCTTTGCAATGGTCGTCACACCGTTCATTGGAGTGACGCTCCAACCTTCTGGAAGGTTGTCCAATACTTCGTAGGTAAAGGAGTCGTCACCGTTACCATTGTTGTTGATGGTTAAGGATGCGGTTGTTGAACCACCTGGAGCAACACCAATTGTTGATGTTACGTCAGTAAGGTTGAATCCATAATACTGAGGCACTTCAACATTCAATGAAACCTCACTCATGTCGCCACTATCTGCAGAATATCGAATGTTGATATCGTGACCGTTTTGGAGCCACCATGCTGCTTCAACAGATGGTAGTACAATACGTGCACGAACGGTTTCATCAAGTGTTGCATTTTCTGCAACATCACCAATTCCAAGTTGTACAATGGTTGATTCAATCCACTCGTCAGTTCCGTTAACGGTTCCATTGAAGAATTCAACTGCCCAGTCATCTTGATCAGGAGAGACCGTGACAGACCCTGTAACAACGAACGGATCTGAAATCTCTGTTCCTTCGTAAACAGAAACAACATCGAATTCGATGGCTGTGTAGTTCACATCGTCATCTGCGTTAACAGTTGCAAGCAAGTCACGGTTTTCATCACCGAGAACGGTTGCACCTTCAACATTCGTTACCGAGAGTACAAGATCACTGTTTGTCTTTCGATTGTAGGAAAGCATAACTGCGGTTCGACCCTCATCGCCATTGTCGATGGAAATTCCAGCGGTATAATTCATGGTAAGATCTCGTTGAACGGTTGTAAATTCAGAGTTGAAGGTTACAGAATCTGCAGGGAGAAGTACTTCCATTGTTCCATCTGCTTCAAGAGGAACTGCCCATGCCTTTCCATCACCAAGATCCACTTCAACATCGACAACTGCATTCACAGGTGATTCGGAATTATCCGTACCTGCGTTGAATGTTTGAAGGTTGAACGAAGTAAACTCAGTGGAGAGGTCAACCCAGCCACCCTTACTCATGACGAGTTCGATTGTTCCACCATCTTGAACCTCAGCGTCGAGCAATCCAACTGCAACGCCACCACCGTTGAATGGAGCATCATCCTCGTAGACGACGACAACCCATTGACCAGGTTCAACTACAGTTGTGAATGAAAGTGTTTCCCCAACGAGTGTTCCAACAACTTCGACGGAATCCTGTTGGTTCTCAGAGGTACCATACAGCGTGATTGACGCACCATCGAGTCGAGTTGCATCAAGCACGTCGGTAATTGTACCATCGACGGTCACTTCAGCAGCTGACATTTCGATGTCTTGAGAAACTGGTTCATTGTCGACAACATAAGTTCCCGTGTTGTTGTCATCGTATGTTACAAGACCAAAGCCGTCCTTTTCGACTGTAATGGTATAATTCTCTAGGATAGGAACATACATTCGCCATACACCTGTCGAATCTGTTGCAACAACTGTATCGATGGCTCCGCCTTGAATTGTAACGTTTGCACCTTCAACACCTTCGTTTGCATCGGCAATGTCATCTTCGTCAGTATCCCAGTAGGCCTTACCTCCAATCTCAACTTCCAATGCAGCATAAACAACATCGAGCGATGTGTTCTCATCCATGAGTACAGGAACATCCGACGTATCCAATGTCCAGTAGCGTTGTGCTGCAGATTCGTTCATGAAGAGACTCCATGTACCTGGCATCAACAACTGTGTTGCATTACCATCAGCATCGGTTGGATTCATGGTAATGTTTCCATAGCCATCATGACTAACAAGAACAACGTTCTTTCCAACAAGTTCTGATTCTGTACCCAATTCCTTCAACGTCAAGGAAACCTCAATCGCTTCAACAAGTGCAAGGGAAAGATCTGTACGAACATTCGAGTCAGCACCGATTGTAATCGGCATACGAAGTGATTCTGTAATTCCATCCCCATTGAGCATTGGTGCGACGACGACAATGTAGTCTCCACTTTCGACATAGGTTGCGAACGTACCGTTCTCATCAACACTAATTGGAACATAATTGGAGCCATCTGGCGTCGAGAGCAAGAAATTCTCAACCATTGCTGAACCATTTGCCCATGCGATTGTACCGTTCATTCTCCATGCATCGACGATTGGGACAAGAATTGCCTCTTCAGGACCCGTCAGACCAACAGGAATGATGTCCAGTACACCATTGATCTCAAGGCTTGCATCGGTTGCATTTTCATCGGAAGCATCCAAATTGTTTGTTGAAATTGCATAGATACCAGGACCCAACACAACATCAACAATTCCGTCTTCAGTGTAATCATCGGATGTGATGTTGACTTGTTGGCCAACTTCTGAAACAGGGATGAGTTGAATATCCGGTCGAATCGCTGTTCCGTTTTCGAAGATGCCATCGCCTAAGTCGGTGAAAACATTGAGCGTCACTGTGCTGTTGCTTGGGTTGGTGATCAATTCAACAGGCTCTGGATTCATACCATCCTCAACGAGGACTTGGTAGTCAGAAACCGTATCAGCGTTGTATGCCGCATCAGGGATGCTAAACGACCATGTTCCATTGAGAACAGGCATATTGAACAATCCAGCAGTATCTGTGGTGGCTGTCCATACAACCCCATCTTCCCCAGTAGCATAAATTTCAACAGGTTCGAAGTCAGGAATGTCTTGGTTCCAGTTGGTATTGTTATCAAAGAGATAAACCGCGCCAACAACATCAACAGTTGGGGCAAGAATCAACACATCAAGTTCACCCATTCCCTCTGTTACGGTGACGGATGCACCAGCAGCAAAACTCGAGACCGAACTTTGAGCATTGAGATTGAAGGTCATTCCAGCAGGCAAGCGTTGACTGAATTCACCAAATTGATCGGTGATTGCAGTGAATTCCAAACCATTGCCATGGAATCGAACTGGAACAGAACTTGCATTATCATACAACTTCTCCTCAACAGGAAGTGCGAGCCATTCTTCGTAGGTGAATCCGGCAGTCTTCGGCGCATCGATTGAACCGTTGACCCATACCGATGTCGCATAGGTGAAGTCCAGAGTCATATCCGAATCTTCGACCTTAACTTCCTCGATGAGGATGTAGTCTTCATCATTGTTGTCACTGATGGACCATTCGCCAATTGGAAGTTCAACAACGACAACGCCGTTTTCATCCGAAACAACATCGATAGGCATCAATCCGAGTGGATCTGTGAAGTTGACCTCTCGGCCAGCAACATCAAAGCCTTCTGGTCCATTGAGCGTGATGGTCAAATCGAACATTTCAGGAACACCCATGTCGAAGGTGAAGTTCATTGGCTCATCGTAAACCTGCATGGTTTGATTGAGTTCATAGAAACCATCGTTATCCAAATCGACACGTAGGTAGTAATTACCTGCGGTGATAGGGCCGTAGGAAACATTGCCTTCCTCATCGGAGACAAGGACGATCATCTCGTCTTCACCAAGTTCAACATCGACGAGTTGGATTTCTTGGTTCGGAATCGTATCACCAGTCATACTCGTCAAGGTATCCTCAAACAATGAAGCAGGGACCGTCATGGACAAGTCATAACTTGGCTCGATACCGACTTCAACAGGGTCAGGAAGTAGAATCTCTCGACCGTTTGGCATCAATGCGATCATGTTGTAGACACCTGGCACCAGTCCAGTTTGATAGAATGAACCTGGATTGACAATATCTCCGCTAAATGAACCTGGACCGATGAACAGTCCTGTACCGTTGAGTGTACCAATACCCTCGAAGATACCCGTTCCTTCAAACGTTTCACCATCGAGTTCCTTGGTCAGTGTGCTGATACCATCCGACGTCAATCGGCCATTGGCCAAAGCTTCACCGTTCAGTAGATATGTCGAGAAATCATTGCTAACGCTGATCAAACAGAGCGTTGCATTATCGGGCATTGTGTTGTTTTCAGCACAATCCAATGATGCGTTATCATGTTCTATCCATGTTGCTTCAATCGTACCCTTTCCTACCCAGGTACCATTACCTGAGTACACACGAGCATCGCTGATTTCTCTGGTGAAGTTTCCTGTGAAATCGTAAGCGAGAGCAACACCTTCACTGGTAAACGTACCAATATCAGAGAATGTTACTTCACCCGTTCCTTGAAGGACACGAGATTCATCTGTATCGAAAGAACCATTGGTTGTTGTGAGTGTGTAATTCTCAGTCATTGCCCAGATGTTTCTTAGGATGAAATCTGTCTCAACAAGTGGTTCCCCGTCAAATTCGCCGTAACCCGACCATGCAACAGTACCGGAGACACCTGTACTCTGAACTTCGATGTCCATGGAAGTTGTGACGTCTTCATGACGATCTGCTTGCGCACCTGTAACGTTGAGTGTTGTTTCACCAAGCCAGGTCATGTTTGCAACTTCGCCAAGTACCGCTGTAATTGCGTAGACTTGACGATCATCGTTTTCGTCTGTTAAAACATCACCAAATCCATTGGCAAACTCACCGCTTTGGATTTCTTGAATTGCAAATGTATCATCAAAAACACCAGCGAATGCAGAGACTCGTATTCGGCCAGCAGGAGCCAAGAAACTCCAGTCACCGTTTTCATCGGCATCAGTCGTTCCGATTGGAATCCAATAGGTATCCTCATCAAGGTCTTCAGGACCTTCTCCCGAGAATGCATCACGCTCGATGAGAATTCGAGCATTTGGTAAGCCCAACCCATCGTCAGCTGTCATGACGGTACCAGAAATTTCAGCACCAGAGTAGTACTTCATGATCTTGACATTGTCATTTGCCATAATCGCAGGCATCTCGGGATCATACCAATTGGCGATAACGAAGTGGTTCATCATTGCACCAGGCATTGGGTATGCTTGCTGCAAGAAGGATGTTCCTCGGTCACTATCACCCAACTGTTGTCGAGGTTGAGGATTGGTCGAACCTGCGTCTGCACCGAGTGTTGAAGCCCCATATCCGACATAGGAACGTGCCAACATCGTATCAAAGAACTCTGGCAAGTGATCGATTCGTATATCTTGAACCGTGAGTGGTTCAATCTCAGCACCGGATTGTTGGTCCAGCACATCCTTCAGCATTGCCTCATCGACAGCCTCTCTGTCCATTTCGAGGACAGGTTGGTCTCCACGCTTTGTTTCATACACTTCGTTTGTGAAGGTGTTGAAATCTTGGCCTGAAAGGATGGTTGGTGCACCAAAGATGCCCAAAGGTCGACCGCCATTATATCCTGCTTCTGAATTATAACGACCAGCACGAGGATAGAGCTTGTCATCGATAGCGAAGTATCGAATCTCATGGTCTCGTTCGAATGTTTCACCAGGCGCACCATTGTAGTCTTGAACTTCATAATTGTCCTCAAGTTCAATGATTGCATGGTAGAGATCAACAACTTGATCGTCGGTCAAACCGTTGGTCAAAAGTTGAACAACCAAAGCGATGTGAGCGTTTGAACGGTGGATGCTTGTTGAAACCGAAGGATATTCATCAACCAAATCAGCCGTGTACCAATAATCTCCAAAGGTGTAGTGCGTTACCTTAGAAACTTCTTCTGCGCTAACATCTGCATTGTTTCGGAAACTACTGTTTGCAGAGTCCTCAGTCACATAGTCACCGTTGTTGCAGAAATCTTCGCTTGGATTGTCACATGGAACAAGTTCTCCATCTGCCCATACTCGGTAGTGAAGACCAAGTGATTCATCAGGAATTCCATTGGCGTCAAGAGGATAACCTCGGCTCATGTATGCGTCACCTTTGCTCTTGAAGACTTCAAAGGAGTGATCGACAACAACTTCGGCCATCTCTTCGAGGTCCTTGCCGTCTTGAATCATGATAAGTTCAAGCTCGTCAAGTTGCTCGTTGTTGTTGAATCCATTCTTGAGAGCAGATTCAAAGGCAGGTGTGAATTCTTTATCTCCGTTCTTTGCAACGTTGTAGGTGATATCTCCAACAGCAAGATGTTGAATGAACATGGCGACGAGATCTGTTTGACTTCGTGCCAATAGCATGTTACCTGAAGCAGGGATACCACTCTGGAAGTTGTCAGAAACCGAAGGATGTTCTCCGGTGTTGAGTGCCTGGAATCCATAGTCCCACCATGAGACGAATGCAGGTTTGTCACCGAATCGCATTTCACATAGACCCGACGTAGCATTGGTTCCTTCCCAAATTCCGTTTTCATTTTCACACGCAGCCTTTGTTGTGGCGTCGACGTGATACACGTCTTGTTCTGCTAACCATTCGTGCGCATCGTTCCATGATTGGCCATTGAAACCACTTCCGAACGAGCCCATGTATGAGCGGCCACCGAACGCTTCGTAGTCTCGACTATCAAGAATTGAAAAACCAAGTCCATCCCAGCGCATGATGTCTGGAACAGTGTAGTAGAACGATTCATCCATGTCAGCCTCAGCAGGTGAGTTGCTTGGAATTGCAGAGTCAAGACCGTAGGTCAGTTGCTGGCCAGAGAGCATGATGAGTACGAGAACAACCGCAGAGAAGGAAGGTGTGCGCCAAACAGCACGACGTGCGCCCGCGATTCGATCCGATGGTGTTCGAATACCGGCTCGTCGCCAGCTTCGGACAAGTCCTTCCCAATTCGCCCATTTCCAGAACCCTACAATTCCTGCAGCACCCATGACGGCGACAACAGGTGTAGCGTTGAAGAGGAAACGAGCAGCGGTCCATGACATGTAAGATGCTGTGAAAATCCATACTGCAAAGACCAAAGCGATTTGGCTACGTTGACTGAAGGTTCTCCACAACGAGGTAAGTCCTACAACAAGTGCGAAGACGAAAACAATCGGTCCGAAACTTGCGAACATATAGCCCCGATCAGGAGCGTTTGCTTCAGCAACAGTTCCGAAAATCTTGGTCTTGGTAAAGTATCCGCTACCTGTAAACAAAACGTCCCATGCATTGCTGAGGTTTGTAATCTTCAACACATAAAGTGTGCTCAGGAAGATGGTTGCCCCAACTGCAAGCGTACCGAGAACAAGCAACCATGGCTTGTCTCGGAAACCTGTTGTGATGTACATGATGACCACAGTGAATAGCAAGATGAAGAGGAACGGTTGAAGACCGGTACCATCCAACATTAGGTTCATTTGCGGGTGTGCATAGAACGGAAGTGCAATCAGCAAGTTGGTCAAAAGCATGGTCAAGAACAGCGTGCTAAGAATCGTAGAATCACGGCGTCGGAACATGTTGAGTGCAACTTGTGCAGCATAAGCGAGGAACAAAATTGCTGGACCTGCGACGAAACCTTTCCAACCAAGACTCGCAGCACCGAAAGCGACACCTGCAAGAACTGCGTTGGACATAGCATACTTGCGTTCTTGGGCAACAGCACCCATTGCTCGCAGCATATCGATTGGACGGATGGAAGTGGTACGAACGAGTCGCTCCGAACCTGCGTACTTGACGGCACGTAGATAGAACATGAATCCAAGTGCAATAAACAGCATCACGAATGAATCGTGGTCAGCAAGACCCCATGTGGAGTGCGTAACGTGCGCTGGCATGAAAGCAATCAACCATGCAGCAATGACACCTGCTGCCTTTCCGAAGTGATCACGGGCGATTGTTGCCACTGGTAGAATTGTGAGTGCTCCGTAAATTGCAGGTAGTGCAAGCATGCTCCACCAAACCGCATCTTCACCGAGGAACGGTTGAAGAATCATAGCACCGATAGCCAAGCTCCATGAAAACAATGGAGGACGAGGATTAATTCCACCGATTGGATAGAAACGATCGGCGTCAACTACAAGGTGAGCGTTCTGAGCAAGGATGTAATCAACAACACGCTTCATGTACCAAGGGTCAGAACCACCGGTCATATCGAAGCCGTCCGTTCCCATCGAGTGCATCGATGGAACAGCGTACCACTGAACACGGATTACGAGCCCCACCAAAAAGGCAACAGCCGTCAGGAGACTTGCCCAGTGAGCATTCCAGAATTGACGTGC
>JASLVI010000023.1 GCA_030741455.1 Candidatus Poseidoniaceae archaeon
GAAAGGAACTGCTTACCGAACTTGGCAATCTTGGTGCACGTCGAGGGAATGCGGAAACCGAACTCTCTGGACTTATTGCACGTGCAGAAGCGTTAACGGATGCGCACGAAGAAGCCGTTGCCGATATTGCAGAAGCTGAACGACTCCGTGCTCGACTATCAGAAGAACCACTTGCTCAAGCATTGCTCAACGATGATGCGACATTTAGAGGGCTTGGTCCTGTCCTTGAGCGCCTTGAGCATGCTCGGACATTGGGCTACTCTGTTGTCCTCTTGGACCGTGCTGTTGAGCGAGCATTGCAAATTGTTCAATCAACGGTTGACCACATCGCTTCAACGCCTCGTCATTTGCTGAGCAGTGAAGTCATGACACTTCTTGAACGGCAAGTCCCTCAAACAGCAGGAGCTGTAAGAGGATTGGCTCGATGGTCCGTTCAACAACGTTTGGAAAACCAACTTGGTGAAACCGTTGGCCATCTTATCATCGATCTTGAGGGTATTCTCGAGGATTATGATCGCTCGATTACCATGCTTCGAAGAATGAGGAATGTTCTCGACCAACTTGGTAACGTTGGTGCTCCTCCTGAGGAGATTGAAGCGTTGCGAATGAATTGCATGCGTCCAGAGGCTTTGCCAAGTGTTGCGGTTGAAACTCGACGTTTGATTCGTGTTGCTCTTGATGACATCTATCTCGAAGCCGATCAACGTGATGCTGGAGAGGCGATTGCACTCGAACAAACCGCTCAAGTTCTGGAAGAATTACTTACACAAATCGATGCATCCGGATTAACCAAAGGCGTACCTCGTGGAGCAATGTGGGATTTCCAGAGAGATGGTTTCCTTCCGTTTGAACGAACATCCATTCCAGTCGGCCAACGCACACCAGTCATGGAGGATATGATGGAGCAGATTCAACCTACGTTGGTTGTTGAAGAAAGCGTTTCACTTGATACGGAACCCATTGTTGAACTGGTCGATGAATGGGAAGAAATGCCAGGGCCTGATGATGCCGAGCCAGAGGCTGCAGGTGTTGAAGAAATCCGTCAAGTTCCAATCAAAGAGGACCGTGCTGATCTCGAAGCTGAACTAGCTCGACTTGATGCGGAGCGTCAATTACGAATACCGGAATCAGAAGAACCGAAGAAAGACCCTCGACTCGAAGCGTTGCAAGATCAACTCTCCGAATTGGATTTCTGATGTGATCGTATGACTGAAACCCTTCTCTTAAGGAATGAAATCAAGGGCTCTGCATACCCGATGATTCTGGAAAAGATTGTGTTCATTTCAGCCATTGTTGCTTTTGTCTATCTCAATCAATATCTATGGTCATCGACCGATGAGATCGTGTATCAATGGGTTGGAACGGTCGCATTGGCACTCAGCATGCTCATTCTAACCGAAATCATTGGCCGCATAATGCAATCGATTCGAGCATCGAAGTAATCAATATTCTTTTTCTTGAACTGGTTCAGGCGTTCTATTGGTCATTGATTCAATCAATCCCCAAACACGCTGCCACGGAACAAAGAATCGCAGAACTGCGACGAGACTTAGGAAAAGAAGTGCTGAAATGACCAATCCATAGGTCAGCGATAGTTCAATCGATTCAGAGACTTGAGCAGCCCATTGGCTTCCTGTTGATGCTCGAACAACTTCCAGCAATACGCTATGGAAACCGAGGGCGACCGTTGTTACCAATCCTGTGATGGTTAGGAATCCTGCAGTGTGGCGCAAATGGCCATTCAGAACGTTGTCCATTTGACGAACATATTCTGGGTCTCGCTTGCATGATTCAGGAAGACGGTAGGCGTATTCGAGGTAGCGAATTACACCAAATCCAGACTCTTGGAAAACCATGATGAGGACTGCGATCAGAATCAGTGAGAATTGTTCAGGCGTAACCAAATCGAATCCAAAGATCCCAACGGTTGGATCACCTGCCTGTGATTCCAGTGAAATGAGGTTGGACCCCCAATCGCCAAGTTGTGTTTTAATCAATGGGAATGTGAGAATGGCATGGATTCCCAAGAACAACAAGGTAAACCCAATCGCCCAGCCAATGGAACGACGAGAGAGACCCCAAATCCCTCGTGTCCCCATAATTACTGGAAGAAGATAGATGAAGAGGATGACCAATGAGAGAATCATAAGCAATGGCCATTCAAGGGTCTTGAGTTCACTCTCTGAAGGCGGTCTCAAATCCCATGAGAAAAGCATGGAAGGAATCCAAGTGAGCACCAAACGGCCAATTAGAAGCGTCATGAGTGTAATGATGAATCCCAATTTGATTCGTTGTTGAACACGTGGCGATTGGAAGGCCAAGACGGCCATTGATCCACCTAAGCTGAGACCCAAAACGATTGGAACATAGAAACGAGCAAGTCCAGTTCGGCCTGAACCAATCAACCAATCTCCAATGGGGACCTCACCAACGAGCTGTTCAAGAGATTCGAACAATATTGTATGGTCAATACTGTTGACAACATAGGTCGAGACGACCTCAAGATACATCCATACGAGGGCGATTGTTGAGACGACTTGTAATGTAATGATTTGCCACTGCTTACGCAAGGTCTTGAGATGGAGGGTGCGGGCACGGCCTCCCATCAGGGATACATCGCTTTGTGGATCGACTTCACCTGCCATCTAATACCCCCTAACCTGCATAATCGCTTGCGACAAATCCATGTCAGGCATCCAGTCGATGACCTGTGCACCAGATCCTGCAAGTGTTGTAAGTCGATTCTGACGCTCCAATTTGAGGACTTCATAGGACATCCGGGGAATGCGTGAGACGAGCCGCTCGAAGTCAATGCTTGAAGGTGAGAGAACTGTTACCTCATGCCCACGTCCAACCAAATCTCGAACTGCTGCTGGAACGGTGCCATCACCTTCACAAGATGAGATAATGAAAACGGGACTACCCCGACTGAATCGGCCACTAAGCGAGTTCGTTACTGCTTGTAATGGCATGCTACCTTCTGGCTTCACGCCTGCAAGAGAACTTAGAATCTTGAAGTACTGCTTATCACCTGTATCTGGCGGGAGATAAGCAAGTCCATCTCCGTAGATTCCAAGTGCGACGCTATCTCTTCGCTTCAAGAAGAAAGCAGCGAGGCTTGCAGCACTAACTGTCCCCATTTCAAGTGGGTTTTTCAGGACTGTTCCAATACGAGAAACATCTCTTGAATCGAGAAGAAGATAAAGATCGGTCACCGCATCACGACACTTTTCGTTAACCATCAGATCACCAGTTCGAGCAAAAGCCTTCCAGTTGATGTTCTTGAACGGATCACCGGGTACATATTCTCGAAGTGAATAGAATTCAGAACCTTGACCAGGCGTACGAAGCGTTGTTGCTCCTGTATACATTTTCGGTGTTCGAGACCGAAGGAACGCTTCCTCGACTTCCTTGATCTGCGGGAAGATGACAATGTCCGAATGGTGGTCGACATACATGTCTTCGATACCGAGATTGAAGGTGTTGCGAACGCGAAGTGAGACAGGGCCAATCGAATAGTGTCCGCGAAGAGGGCAACGTAGAACATAACGAATACGAGCACTCTCACCAGGACGGAGATTGAGACGCATCTGATTCAAGCCACTTCGCAGTTTCATTTCGTGAGGAATATTATCGTAAACATCCAACAATTGCGTACGTCGATTTGATCGGTTGGTGACGAGAAGTTCGACGTACAAGTCATCACCTTTGTACAAATTATCTGCGGAAAGAGTACGCTGAACCTCAATGTCCCCATGACCAGATACCCATGAATTCACGACGATGAACGTAATCAACGCCAAACCAAGAATCATCATCTGATTGTTGGTGATCATCATTCCAATGAGAATGAGGGCAATACCCCCAGTGAACGTAAATGCTGCTTTACGGGTCCACATAATCGTCACCTACGCCCCCAGGCTTTGATTCGTTTAACCAATGCAACCGATTGTTCTAAGGAATATCTGCCAGGTTCAATTGCAAATTTGGCAAGAACGGGGTCCTGAATCAATCCAACCAATTCTTTTGCCGACATTGCATGGAATTCTTCAACAGTTAATCCATTTTGATTCCGTACCTTTGACAGGAATACCTGCCGTATTTTTTCGGTTTTCGCATAATATGTGTACCGATTAGCATCTCCAAACCCATAGTAAATGATGCTGAAAACGTGTCGCCACGGTTCAGGATCTTTCTTCTTGAGAAGGACCGCTTCGAAGGTGATGAACAGAACGACGAATAGAACGAGCATTGCAAGACCTTCACCAGTGAAGTAGACAAGGAGGAAGTAAACGGTGTTGTAGGAATCAGCGAGCAATGCATTTTGTGGATGGCGACTTTCATCAAAAATAACCAATGCATTCTCAGATGGTTGTCCTCCAAAACCTTCGGTCGTACTTATTGCTGCTTCCGCAATGACATCAAGTGCCCATTTGCGGTTGTCATTGGCAGGAATGAATTTGTCCGTTTTCCCGTATTCGCCATCATTGAACCCTTCATAATCGTAAATTGCGTTGATAAGAGAGCTACCGTCTGCGATAAAGAACACACGGCCCCCTTCATCTGGATCGCAATTTGCAGAAGCACATGCTTCGATCGAGAGATTGAATTGACCCCAGAGATCGGGCGTTTCACTTGTTTGTTCATTGCCCACCCAAAATTTCCCGTCTCCATTAACGTCAACGGTTGCTTGGTTGCTTGTAATCGCCCGAACATTCACATCTTTGAGCGCTCCTCGAACACCAGGTACAATTTCAAGGCCTGTAACATTGTTCAACAACATCGTATACGTTGAGTTGTACTCGATTGTTCCAAAGTCACCAGAACTCTGGACCCAATGGTGTGAACAGACACCAGCCTCTTCTTTTGTCATCGTTTCTGATCCAAATTTTGAACAAGGATGGGCTCCAATTTCAGACGACCAGCGTTCGTGTTCTTCAATGGTTGAAGAGTCCAATTGGGTGCCATTCATGCCACAAGAGTTTGCTTGCATGCACATCCAAATGTAGTTCTTATCAAGTTCGTTAACGTAATTGGTATCATAGAGTTGGTGTCCTGTATATCGAACGCCATACGCTTCGCCAATGCTGCCAGCATAACCAAAGTCTTCGAGAACAATGACCGTTCCCCCATTATCGACAAATTCCACAATTGCATCAACTTCAGAAGGCGAATACCCATCTTCCGTGGAAATTGTGATGAAACCATCTTCATCAAATTGTGGGAAGGAGAGTGTGTCTCGTTCAACGCCCGCTACGACAAACGTTGTATTTCGAGGATCTTCGATATCTGCTAAAAGGAGCGGACTACTGACCAGCGATTTGGTTTCAACACCCATGGCGTTGATGTCTTCTCGGAACGCGGACATATCGTCCCAATCATCATCGTAAGCTGACAGCTGTGTGGTCTGACTCAGGTTGATGAAATTCTGTAGGATGGTGAGCAAGAGGATGCCAAGAACAGCCCAAAATGCCAATTGGAGACCAATTCGCTTCAGATTCTTGTTTCGCTCGGCCGCCATTTCATCCCCTCCCTAGTACACCGTTCATACATACACGGTTTCACATCGGTTTAGAAGGTTGTCCAACCCTGTTGCGAAAATGCTCATCAAAGTTTGAGCATAATTATCGCTCCAAATGAGGCGACTTCAGTTGATGGGATGGCTACTGAACCATCTTTCTGCGGGAAAGGCAAACGGTTTGCATCGATGTTGCTGGCACATCGTACCAACAGTTCAGTAATTTCACCATTGGATACATCGATGACAAGATCTGCAAGTGTACCAAGTTCCTTGCCCTTCTTATCCTGGACGGTGCGTCCAAGCATTTCTTGACCGAAACTCGATGACATGCTCCTCGCCTTGCTGGTTGGTCAGCGAAGAAAGGACTTGACCGTTTCCGTGCTCACATCGTTTCGATACCGAAACCGTAGTCTCGGTTGCGTTTGATGTTCGATAGACCCGATGTTAGCCGAGTTTCCATCTTCTGGTAGTACTCCAGCATCTCGGGCGTAACGGTTGGTCGAACACGAGTGATTGCTTCATCGAAGTGTTTCTTTGCAACCTTCTTCTTGTTTTCACGCATTGCGATTAACGCAGCTTCTCGGCAAACCGCTTCGATATCAGCTCCCGTAAATCCATCCATGTTTGAAAGAAGATCCTTGATGGAAAATTTCGAGAGCGGCATACCGCTTGAATGAATTTCAAAAATTGCTTCACGAGCTGCCGCATCTGGTGGGGGAACGTGGAGAACACGTTCAAATCGACCACTTCGCAAAAGCGCAGGGTCAATCATCTCAGGACGGTTTGTAGCTGCAACAACGATGACCCCATCGAGCGATTCAACCCCATCCATACTGGCGAGAAGTTGGTTCACGACTCGGTTACCGACATCGCTTCCTTCACCGTTCGATGCGTTTCGCATGCTGGCAATGGATTCAAATTCGTCAAGGAAAATGATTGAAGGCGAGGATTGCTTTGCTTTCTTGAAAATCTCACGAATACCTCGCTCGGATTCGCCAACCCACTTTGAAATCATTTCAGGGCCTTTGATGGAGATAAAATTCGCTTGTGCCTCATTAGCAATCGCTTTCGCGAGGAGGGTTTTACCGGTTCCTGGCGCACCAAAAAGAACGATGCCTCGTGGAGGTTTGATGTTGAAATGTTCAAAGATTTCTGGCTTGGTGAGTGGCCACTCGACAGATTCTTTCAACCGATCTTTTACCTCATCAAGGCCACCGACTTCATCCCATGCGATTTCAGGAACCTCAACATAGATTTCTCGAAGTGCAGACGGTTCGATATCCTTGATAGCATGTCGGAAATCGCTCATACGGACTTCCATCTTTTCAAGAACTTCGGGAGGAATGGTCTCCTCGTCGAGGTCGATTTCTGGCAAGTACCTTCGAAGCGCCTTCATGGCAGCTTCTCGCACCAATGCAGCAAGGTCAGCACCAACGAATCCGTAGGTGTTGTCAAGCACCCAGTTGACTTCGAAATCATCTGCTATCGGCATCTGACGGGTATGAACTTCCATGATTTCTTTCCGTCCTTCACGGTCTGGCACACCGATTTCGATTTCTCTATCAAAGCGACCTCCACGTCGAAGCGCTGGGTCGAGAGCGTCGCGTCGGTTGGTTGCCCCAATGACAACAACGTTATCGCGACCTTGCATTCCATCAAGCAACGTCAACATTTGAGCAACGACACGTCGCTCGACTTCTCCGCTGACATCTTCTCGCTTTGGACAGATTGAATCGATTTCATCGATGAAAATAATTGCAGGAGCCTTTTCACTTGCCTCATCAAAAATCTCACGTAGTTGTTTTTCCGACTCACCGTAGTACTTTGATATGATTTCAGGACCATTAATTGCCTTGAAGTGAGCGTTCACCTCAGTAGCCACAGCCTTGGCGATCATCGTTTTTCCAGTCCCAGGAGGACCGTGGAGAAGGACACCTTTTGGAGGATCGATTCCGAGACGTCGGAACAACTCTGGATGCTTCAGAGGCAGTTCTATCATTTCTCGAACCTTTTGCAACTGCTGGCCAATACCGCCAACATCCTCGTAGGTGATTCCTTCAGATTGGCCAACATCTTCGTCGTCGATGGCCTCATCTTTGATGATGATGTCCGTGTCACTGGTGACCTTGACGATACCTTTTGGCGTGGTCTGGACGACAGCGAAAGGCAATGCCTCGGCAAACAATGTCATGCCTGGTATGAAGATTCGGTCACCAGCCATAACAGGGCGCTTGGAAAGACCCCGTCGTGCAAATCCTTCAATTCCAGGGCCGAATTTGACCTTCTGTTTGTTAGCCATAACGGGAGAAAGGGTGAGCTTTGTGCACTCTTTCGCTTCTGCCTTGGCGATGGTCACTCGGTCCCCGAGACTAACACCTGCATTCTTGCGGATGATTCCATCAATGCGAACGATATCCATCTTCGCATCTTCTGGACGGCTACGCCAATAGATGGCAGCAGTTGATCGCTTTTCACCCTTGATTTCAACGATGTCACCGGGCTTGAGGTCAAGCCCATGTTCTCCTGAAATTCTGGCACGACCATGTCCTACATCGGAAGGAATGGCCTTTGCTACTCGTAATGATACTTCGTTATCTTCGCCGGACATACCTACTCCAAGTTGCGAGAGTACTAAAACCATGAGTTCGGAAAATCCCTTATCAATTTCATGCGATTGAATCGTAGACTTCATGATGGGTCTTCAACTCGGGGTGTTTATGGTCCACGTTCTCGAAGCAGGTCTGACATTCCTTGAAGCAAACAACCCAAAAAATCTCCCAAGTGTAAACGGGTTCAATATCATCAATGGGCAACTCGCTGAATCGAGTGATGGCGCAACCTTTGAATCACGTAATCCGGCAATGCTTAACGATATTCTCGGCGCATTTCCACTTTCAACAAAGGATGACGTGAACGCTGCTCTCGATGCTGCTCATTCTGCATTCCCGGCTTGGGCTGCGACACCTGCTCCAACACGCGGGCAAATTATCGGCAACATGGGACGCCTGCTCATGGAGCACAAGGATGACCTCGTTCGACTTCAAGCACGTGAAATTGGAAAGACGCTCAAGGAATGTGGCGGTGAAATTCAAGAAGCCATTGACACCTGTCTATTTTTCCAATCCGAAGGTCGACGACTCTACGGCCAAACGGTCAATTCTGAACTCCCTGACAAGGAGTTGTTCACGTACCGTAGGCCTCTCGGTGTATGTGGAATCATCAATGCTTGCAACTTCCCGTCTGCTGTTCCATTCTGGAAGATGATTCCAGCCATTATGTGCGGAAACACCTGCGTTTGGAAATCGCCTCAAGATTCACCATTGCTTTCGTTTGCACTTGCTCGAATCATGCACCAAGCTGGATTACCTGATGGTGTCATCAACCTCATTCACGGCAAGGGGAGTGGAGCGGGTCAGCATCTCATCGACGCAGTCGATGAAGGTCGTGTCAACAAGATTTCATTCACTGGATCGACTGCTGTTGGGAAGATGATCGGCGAAGTATGTGGACGAAACTTGGTATCTTGCTCGCTTGAACTTGGTGGGAAGAATCCATTGGTCATCATGCCTTCTGCAAATCTTGAAAACGCAGTCGAAGGAGCATACTGGGCTGGATTTGGAACTGCAGGTCAACGTTGTACATCGCTTGGAAACCTCATCATCCACAAAGACATCTATGACGAGTTTGTTGGTAAATTGATGGATAAGGTCCGCTCGACCCGAATTGGAGATTCCCTTGAACACGAAGGTGTTCTCTATGGTTCAATGCTCTCTGAAAAATATGCCAATGACTTCCTCGAAGTCATTCAAATCTGCGAAAAAGACGGAGCAACCAAACTCTACGGCCAGGGGCGAATCACATCGGACAACAAACCATCCGGATTTGTTGGAACTGCCGAGGATGGTGTCTTCATGTGGCCACATGTCTATGCAGGCGTGACAGAGGATATGCGTTGCTTCCACGAAGAAATGTTCGGGCCTGCCATCACCTTGGTGAAGGCGGATGACTTCGATCATGCGCTTCATTTGGCCAATGCAAGTCCCTATGGGTTGTCTTCAGCCATTTACACCAATGAACGGCTGGAAGCATATCGCTTCAAGACTGGAATCAAAGCCGGTATGACAGGAATCAACAACTCCACGACCGGTGCTGAAGCCCATCTTCCGTTTGGTGGTGTCAAAGGCAGCGGGAATGGCACTCGTGAGTCGGGGATATGGGTCATTGAAGCCTATTCCTACTGGCATGCTGTCAACGATGAGCTCTCCGGAAAGTTGCAACTAGCACAGATGGATGTTGATGAAATCGAGATGGTTGAAGCAGAGGTCCGATGGGACGAACTAGCATAATCGTTCGAATTACGATTGGTTTTCTTTCAAACGCTGCATACGAGCGAAGGGCCAACCTCAAAGACCCCAACATGCTGGGTTGACTATCTCCCCTCTGGAGGGAGGTTGTGATCCTATGGGTGAAGGCATCAAACTTCCCGTTATCAACGGGCTTGGGCGTACAGACCGAATCGATAAATGGTGGGCACAACCCTTCTGGATGGGGCTTGCTCTTACTGCTGCGCTCATTTACACAGCATGGCGATTGATTCTTTTTCCAGAGAGCATCTCATACAAACTTGAAGGTTCGACTGTGGTATCTCCAATCTTCTCTCCGAACATCCTCGAGTGGAGTTTGTTTGGCCTCAATGAATGGGATCATCCAAGTTGGGTGAATGCTGCAATTCTTGTTCTTTGGATCCCATTTGGGTTCCGAGGAACGTGCTACTACATGCGTCGCGTTTACTATCGGACCTTCTTCCAATCACCAACGGGGTGCTGGGTCGATGAACCTGACATCAACAAGAAAATTGGATATGGTGGCGAGAAGCGATTGTTCATCTTCAACAACCTTCACCGTTACTTCCTCTATGCTGCGATGATCATCATCGTCATCAAATGGTGGGATGTCACCCACACATTGCACTTTGATACTGGTTGGGGCTTCTCCTTTGGTACGTTCATCATGGCAACAGAGGCGTTCCTCCTGACCATGTACGTGACATCTTGTCACGCTCTTCGCCACTTGGCTGGTGGTAGTCTTGACCGATGGGCAAGTGGAATCTCTGCTCTACGCGGTCGCCTCTTCAAGCGAATTAGTGTGTTCAACCGTTCACATGGATTCTGGTTCTGGACAAGTCTCGGCTTTGTCTTCCTTGGCGACCTTTGGACCATCGCCGTTGCAGAAGAGCACATCAGTGACATGGCCTTTGTTTTGGTGGGGTGAAGAAGATGAGTGAAACATATACCAAACACGAATATGATGTCGTTGTTATCGGCGCAGGTGGCGCAGGCCTACGGGCAGCCATCGAAGCAGCACGAAGCGGTGCGAAGACTGCTATCATTACGAAGTCTCTTCTTGGGAAAGCTCACACGGTTATGGCCGAAGGTGGTTGTGCAGCAGCCCTACAGAATGCTGACCCTCGTGATAGTTGGAAGGTTCACTTCCATGATACCATGAAAGGAAGCAAGTGGCTTGCTGACTGGCGTATGGCTGAATTCCACGCCAAAGAAGCACCTGACCGGGTACGTGAACTTGAACAATGGGGGGCGGTTTTCGATCGAACTCAAAAGCACCTCATTAATCAACGCAACTTTGGAGGGCATACCTTCCCACGACTTGCTCACGTAGGTGATGCTACTGGCCTCGAAATTATCCGTACACTCCAAGAACGTGGAATTCATGAAGGCATTGATATCTTCATGGAATACACCGTCCGACATCTGTTGAAAGAAGGCGACCGTGTTACGGGTTGTGTTGCCTACACTCGTGTTGATGGAGACTTCCACGCCTTCTCAGCAAAATCGGTGATTCTCGCTACTGGAGGCAGTACACGATGTTGGAGCGTTTGTTCAGGTTCGTGGGAATACACAGGCGATGGCCATGCACTCGCCCTATGGGCTGGAGCAGAACTGAGAGATATGGAATTCGTTCAATTCCACCCAACGGGAATGGTTTGGCCCCCATCCGTTCGCGGCATTCTCGTGACAGAGGGTGTTCGCGGTGAAGGCGGTCGATTGACCAACAGCGAGGGAGACCGATTTATGTTCAACTACGTTCCTGAAATGTTCCAAGGAGACCATGCTGAAACGATTGAAGAATCCGATCAATGGGTCGAAGAAGTCGTAAGTGGTAAACTTGCAACCGTTCGACGGCCCCCTGAGCTCCTCACAAGAGACGTTGTCGCGAAAGCGATCAAGGCTGAAGTTGAAGCAGGTCGCGGTTCACCACATGGGGGAGCATTCCTCGATATTTCGCATCGTGGTGAAGAGGCTATCAAGAAGAAACTTCCATCCATGTATCACCAATTCATGGAATTAGCAGGCGTTGACATTACGAAAGACGCTATGGAAGTAGGGCCTACCGCTCACTACATCATGGGCGGTATTCGAGTTGATGCTGAATCACAAGAAACGACCGTTCCTGGCCTCTTCGCTTGTGGAGAGGCTGCATCAGGACTTCACGGAGCGAATCGTCTTGGGGGGAACTCTTTGTCCGACTTGATTACTTTTGGAAAGCGTGCTGGTGAGTTTGCTGCAAAGCGAGCAACCGATCTTGCCCAACCGAGCATTGATGATGCGCAAGTCAACAAGACGATTGAAGACATGCTCGCTCCTCTTGCTCGAGAAGGTGGAGAAAACCCAGGTATGATTTACGATGAAATGCGAGAAATGATGCAACATAAGGTTGGAATCATTCGGACCAAGAGTGAATTGGAAGAAGCATTGGACGATCTTACTGCGTTCAAGGAACGTGCGATGGCATCCTTCCCTGGCACAAGCCGTCGATACAATTCTGGTTGGCATCAGGCACTTGATTTGATCAACATGGCGGATGTTTCTCGAGCCTGTACGCTTGCAGCACTCACGCGTGAAGAAAGTCGTGGAGGGCACACTCGTGAGGACATGCCAACGCCTGAAGATGAGTATTGGGGCAAGACGCTCAACATCATCTGGATGGAAGAAGGTGAAATCAAGATTCGACAGGAACCTGTTGAAGAAATGCGAGACGATCTTCAAGATGCCATCAAGGAGGTCAAGGCCATGATCGCTGAGCGTGCCAAAGAACAAGGAGGTGGCAAGTGATGTCATTGAAAGGAAAAAAGCAGACGTTCAAAGTTGCTCGTGGAGAAGATGGAGAAACCAATCTTGAAGAATACGAAATTACACTCGATGAAGGTATGGTCGTTCTCGATTGTATGCATCGTATTCAGCATGAACAAGAGCCTGATATGGCCGTTCGTTGGAACTGCAAGGCAGGTAAGTGTGGTTCGTGTTCTGCAGAAATCAACGGGCGTCCACGCTTGATGTGCATGACTCGGATGAGCGATGTTGTCGCAGAAACACCTGAAGGAAAACCAATCGAAATCCGTCCAATGAAGGCCTTCCCTCACATCAAGGACTTGGTTACGGATGTTTCATGGAATTATGATGTGGCTCAACGCATTGCACCGATTAATGGCCCAGAAGAAATGGATTGGAAATTCAATCAAATGGAAGCTGACCGTGTTCAGCATTTCCGAGAATGCATTGAGTGCTTCCTTTGTGTCAATACGTGTCACGTTCTTCGTGATCATGAAATGTTTGATGAATTCGCTGGCCCGAGAAACCTTGTACGTCTTGCACAATACGAAATGCACCCTCTTGATACGGAAGATCGTATTCCAGAAATCAAGAAGGAATTCGGTGTCGAATACTGCAACATCACACGATGCTGTACAGAGGTTTGTCCTGCTGGAATTCAAATCACTGATGATGCGATTATTCAATTGAAAGAGCGTGTTGTTGACCGATACTACGATCCGCTTCAGCGCATTTGGAGAACAATTACGCGTCAGAAAGTCCGTTACTGAACTCCAATGCATGCTCACAAATCAGTGGTGGGTCGCATGACATTCTGGCACAATCGATGGCAAACGCAGCAAATCGGATGGCATCGTGATGCCTACAATGATCTGTTGACAAAACATTGGAGAAGTATCGGTTCAAAAAAGGGGGATCGAGTTCTCGTCCCATTGTGTGGAAAGTCGCTCGACATGCTCTGGTTCGCTAGCCAAGGTCATTCCGTCGTTGGTCTCGAAATGGTTGAAGAAGCGATTCAAGCATTCTTTGAAGAAAACAAATTGGACGTTGTTTGTGATATGGTTAATGATCAGATTCATCACACAAGTGAACCGTTTACAATCATTGAAGGCGATATATTCAATCTCAAAGCAGGAGTCAATCAAGCGGATGCCTGGTACGATCGTGCTGCTATGATCGCCATACCACCAACCAAGCGAGAAGCCTATGTTGAACAAATCCGTCAATTCACCAAACCAAATGCGGTCGGATTGCTCATTACCTTCACCTATCCAAAAGAGGAAATGGAAGGCCCCCCATTTTCACTCACTGACAACGATGTTGAAGAATTGTTCTCGGACGGTTTTGAATTGGAATGTTTGGAACGACTTGATTTGACCGATGAGAAAGATCGAGGATTAAGTCAAGTCACAAGTTCGGTTTTTCGAATAAGAAGAGTCCCGTCCTAACCCAGTTGGAAGATGAATTACAACATTTCATCTCGACTTATATTGGCATGACCTTACGGTTTAATCAGCGCGATTCGGAGGTTTCCAATCACTGAATGCAATATGTGCAGGCGGTGTCCCAGAACCTTCCTTCTCGAACTCAATGATTCGATCAGCAAGCCAAATAAACCACTCCAGATTCTTGTTATTCTCATCTTCTCGGATGGGATCAAAATAGAAAGCAAAAGATTCGTATGCCTTGATGATGACTCCTGAAAAGAGATCATAGAATGCATGAAAATCCATGTCTCCTCGATGAATAAGAACACCAGTGCTTTCCCAAGTTGTGAAAACCGTCATCACTTTTGGCCAATCTTCTCCAAAATGGTCTCTGAAGGCGATAAAATTAGCTCTTTCATCCCCATGCTGGAACTTTGAAGTATCAATATCAGAATTCATGATTGCATTTAGTCCGATAACAAAATCCTCGCTTTGGAAACTTGCTGCAAGACTCATTGCAGTATTACTGTCCCTTGAACGACGCAATTCTTTGATTTGAAACCATGAGTATATTGCTGCACCAAGAATTGTGACAAGTCCAAA
>JASLVI010000024.1 GCA_030741455.1 Candidatus Poseidoniaceae archaeon
GAATGGCTTTCCATTTCTTGACCAGTTCTGGATCCAAATCAATGGATTTTGGATCGTCGAGGTAAAATGTGTCTTGCATCTCACGAGCAGGATGGTCCTGTGGGATAAACAATGCATCCATGTTCCATCCTGCAGTCTGAACATAATCATCAACAAGTTCGGAAAAGCCCATCTCCAAGAAGATTCTTCGAATTCGTTCAATCAATTCTTGCATTGGATGTGAACGCCCTGTACGAGGCGTTGCTGATTCGAGCGTCACATCGAAGGATCGAAATTCAGCATCCTTCCATTCTCCCGATTGAAGAAGTTCTGGTGTGATTTCTGAAACTTGTTTACGCTCTTCAAGGCCATCTGTTGAGAAGGATTTTCCTGCATCTGTTAAGGCCCATGCACGGCTTTTGTGTTCAACAACTTCGATCAATTCTTTACGACCTTTAAAGTGAGCAAGGAGGCGTTCAGACAAATCTTCCTCATCTGCTGGAAGGGATGCAAGAAACATGTTTCTTGCTTGAAGTTCAGATTTGAGCGCGGATGTATCCTCACAAACGAAGGCCCCCCCATCAAGCTGGACGCCGAGTTTCTTGAGTAAACCAACACCAGGTCCTGCCTCATGCCGTTCAAACTTCGCTTGTAATTTGGCCATCGTTGGTTTGTCTTGGGATGAAATCCATCCCCACAAACGAGCCTCAAGTAATTCGTTTGCAATAGCATTGTGCCCCTCTTTACCAGGATGAATGGTGCGGCGAACGCTCTCTTGCGTTACAGCAAATCCCTTGTCACTCAACCCTTGACCTGCCCCCACAGCTACTGCTTGATCATTCCAATTGCAAGCGTTCATGATCTGCGACAAGGAATGAGTCGTATCTGGTGCTGCAAGCATTGCACGAAGCATGCGACGCTCAGGATTTGTAAGTTCAATCCCACCGCTCATAGCGATGCCAATGCCCCAAAGGGTTTCAATTCACCGCCAAATCATTGAAGCAAGCATCAGTCTCCATCACGATCGAATTGTGACAGGATGGTGTTTAATTCACGTTGACGCTCTTCCAGTTGAGATCGGTCTTTCTTTGAGAGATCGACATCCTTGAGTTTCTCGCTGATATCTTCAATTTCTGCACGAGCGTTGATTCGAGATTCATCGAGTTTCCTGCGCTCTTGAACCATCTTACGCTTTGCAGAGCGTTGCTTGGTAACCTCTGCCTGTTCGTAGACACTGTCCGACAATTCGACGGAAGTCGGGAATGGAATGTTGATGTTTTCATTACCAAAGCGCTCATCGATGTTCCGCAAGAGCCAATCACGTGCAACGTATTCATCGCTGTAATCTTCAACCCAAGTATAAACACGGAATATTTTCGCAAAGTCTGCAAGTTCATGCAGAAGAATTCTTGGTTCGGGCCTTTCAATCACGTATGGACACTCTTTCGCAAGTTGAAGTAATGTGTATTTGACGTGATCAATGTCTTCTCGATAATCAACACCGATATCAAGAACGATGGAAATTCGACGAGCAACGCCATCGCCACCGCCTCGAGCGTGGTTGGTGACCTTCGATTGTACAAGCGTGTTGTTTGGAATGACAACAAGTCGCTCATCACGGTCGAGAACCTTTGTGGACAGAATGCCTACGGAAACAACCGAACCCCAGGTGCCTTCAACCTCGATTCGATCACCGACTTCGAAGGGTCGATCGATTGCAAGTAAAAACGAGTTCACGATGTTTCCAAGCGTTTGCTGAACTGCGAGACCAATAATCAACGAGAAGACAGCAAGGGATGCGAGGATTCCAAGCAATTCGATTCCGAGTTGGTTGAGTGCGAAATACAAACCAGCGAACCATACCACAGTACGAAGGAAAAAGACGATGATGGAATTGCTTCCAGAGACCGTTACACTTCCTTGCGCACTGAACTGGTCCATGAGAACAGGAATCAGGTGTTTGATGGAAACACTGAGAATCGATGCGCTTAGAATGACGTAGAAGGCAGCAAACAATGGTTCGGAGGTTTCGTAAGTTGTACTTGAGAGACCCATAATCCAACGAATCGTTAATTGTGAACCCACACCGAGAATTAGCGCATAGGTTCGGTTTGCGAGTGGGCGATGAAGATGATCGTCCCAATCAACATCGGTCGAAGTTACGAAACGCCACCATGGACGGATGATTGCATACTTTGCAAACACCAATGAGATGATGATCAGACCCAAAGCAATACCCAAACGAATGTAATCGTTAAGCGCATTGATTTCATCGAGGTAGTGTTGGTAATCCATGGAAACCCCTAATTAAAAACCGTAAGGGACGCATATAAAAGGATAACACCTAATCCATACCGTATCTCGTGAGGGCAATATTACACGAAAAACGTGTTTTTGTTTGAAAATAAAACAGACAACATCAAAGAGTATTTGCAATTCGGTGTGCCATGGAACACCGTAATTCAATCAACATCATCAATTCCTCTTTCCTTGTTGGAATGCCTCTCCTTGCCTTGTTTTCAGTCATCTTTTACTCCCTAGAATATGGCATTTCTTGGGTTGAACCAATCATCTTTGTTGTGTTTTACTTCGCATGTGGTTTGTCCATTACTGCAGGTTATCATCGGTTGTTCAGCCATCGAACACACAAAGCAGCATGGCCAATGCGTTTATTCTACGCTCTATTTGGAGCCGCAGCCTTCCAGAATTCAGCGATTAAGTGGTGCAGTGACCATCGCAGACATCACCTCAAGACCGATAAAGAAGAAGACCCTTATTCTGTCAAGAAAGGTTTCATGTGGGCTCACATGGTTTGGGTTATGGTCGATCAAGGTGAAGAAATTGTTGAGCACGTTGAAGATCTTCAAGCCGATCGTATTCTCGCATGGCAAGATCGTCACATCTTCCTGATCGGTTTCTTGGTTGGTATTGTCCTTCCAGGGGTCGCTGGCTTCTTGATGTTAGGTGGTATGCACGGATTCCTCGGAGGTATGATTTATGGCGGCTTCCTTCGTGTTGTCATCGTCCACCATGCCACCTTCCTCGTCAACTCAGCTGCTCACACATGGGGGACACAGCCTTACTCGACCGCCAACACATCGAGAGATTCGCCAATTCTTTCCTTCTTCACATTCGGAGAAGGCTACCACAATTTCCACCACACCTTCCAAGCCGATTACAGAAATGGCCACAAGTGGTATCACTGGGATCCTTCAAAGTGGTGGATTAAGGTAGCATCTTGGGTTGGAATGACCAAAGAATTGCACCGCATTCCAAAGAAGTCGATCGAATCGCAAAAGATGAAAACCGCTTTTGAAAAGAAATCAGAAGGTGAGGACGTCTCGAACGAATTGCAGGCTAAACTCACGCAGTGTGTACTACAACTGCGCAAAGGATTCACTGAATTGGTCAAGCGTCGGGATGAATACAAACTTGCTAAACTTGAACGGCGCAAGGAGTCCAAAGAGGCGTGGAAACGTCGTAAGGAAGCACACAAGGTTCGAATCAAAGAGTGCAAAGCACGTATTGCTGAAGCCCGTAAGGACTTCAAACATTTGATGCAATCACTGAAACTCGATATGAAAGGTCATGCAACGGTTGCCTGAAAGCATCAATACAAGGGTTGCATTTCGCCATTGGCAACGTATAAGCTCGGGCCGCTTGCAAGATAGTAAACTGCACCCCGTCCATCTCGTGAATCGGAGGCGCTTGCGTTAGGATTCGTAGCACAATCGCCCGTACAACCATCTGCAAATGCAACGTAGACGCGCCCTTCTCGATCGATATGAAGGTCATTGAAGTCGAGTAGATTCCGGTTTGAGCCACCTATATCGCGACAGTCGCCAGAGTTCAAACAAATCGACCCTCTCTGTACAGGATCATCCGTAACCCGATAGGTATGGAACGTTGGATTCTCGTCCAAGGCGTTGAGGCTGTAGGTGATATAGAGATGGTAGGATGCATTGTTTGGAGCATAGTGAGCATTCCCGTTCCATGGGTTTCCATCAATATCTGTTTGATTCATCATTTCCGTGTTTTCACTTCCAAGATAGGTGATTGCTATACGCCCTGGATCACCTGCATCAGTTTGAGGGAATACGGTTGAAATCACGCCTGCTGGAGAGATGCGAATGCTTTCTTGTTCCCATGTTTCACCAGAATCTGTTGATCTTGACATGTACACGCCTTCATCGGCTCCCGTCCAAATGTGGTATGCATTTGAATCCGTATCGGTGGAAACTTCCGAATTCTTTCTTGGATTTGGTGTGGTAACATCCGTACCCATCGTACGTTCAAACCACGAGAAACCATTGTCCTTTGACACGATGACGGTCGGTGTGGCAACACGCGGTGTGACATAGACCGTCCCATCTGGTGCTGTCGAGATAGCACCATGCAATCCACCATTGGTCGTTGCTAAACCAATGATTTGGCCACCTGTCTCAAAGGTTGCACCGCCATCAAAACTTGTGAAGCAGAAGATACCTGCGAGTTTGTTGTAGCAGTAGTAGACTGCAGTCTCATAAAATCCACTTGTGAACTGGCCTAATGCACCGTAACCTGCATCAGTCCAAGGCCCACTTGCCAACTTGATGTGATCATTGAGTGGCGTCGTCCCAGAATCGTGTGGATTCCCCATCCATGATGCACCATCATCATCGCTCCAGCAAATCCAAGAAGTTTCCAAACCAATCATTTGCACACCGAAGACGCGGTCCGTAATTGGGTCAACCCAGCCGTAAGGATCGCTCGTCGTTGGTGAACATTGAACCGGATCTTGAGTTTCTTCCCATGCTTGACCTCCGTCACAGGAACGCATGACCTTTTCCATGGCAATGAAGAAAATACATCCACTCGATGTGATTCCAATGCTGGGCTCCTTGCCCGTTTCGCCAACATCACTGAATTGGAAGGCCATCTCAATTGGCATAACGTCAATGGAAGCACCGGTCTTATCCGTTACAAAAATACGGACGTCCTCTGGCTCTTCAGAGACAACGGGCTCAGAGACGACTTCATCCTCTCCAAAACATCCTGCAAGAGAAAAGGTGGCCATCAACAATGAGAGCAATATTGCTTTCGTGCGCATAATACTACCTGACATCTTCTACATAATGACCTTACGCAAGAGCAAATTCACTCGAAATTCTCAAGCGAGGGAGCAGTTGTCGGGCGGTTAAACGATTCCTCTGATGTGGATTCAGTAGTATCCTGAACCCAATGAGACTCATCATGTGTCGTATTGTTTCGACGTTGAATCATCACCAAGATTCCACCGATAACCAACAAGCCAAGTCCGATTCTCCAACTAAGATCAAAGAACGAATCCATTCCAGAATTTTTCGGGAAGAGATCGGTCGAATCAGGGACGCCATCGCCATCAGTATCGTATTTCCCATTCCTATCAAATGGGAAAACATCTGCATTGTCACCAAGCCCATCACCATCGGAATCGAGCCATTCAAACGCACTATCTGGGAAAGCGTCAGCATTGTCACCAACACCATCGTAATCACGATCTGAACATTCGCTTGCATCATAAGGCCATACATCCGAATTATCACCACAACCATCACCATCGGAATCGAGCCATTCTGAAACATCAAATGGGAAGGCATCAGCATTATCTCCAACACCATCGCCATCAGAATCGAACCATTCGGATGCGTTCAGCGGGAACGCATCGCTGTTATCGCCATAGGAATCATTGTCTGAATCCTCCCATTCACTCGAATTCTGAGGAAAGATATCGCCATTGTCGCCATAGCCATCCCCGTCCTCATCCGACCATTCATCTACATCATTCGGGAATACATCGATGGTATCTGCGAATCCATCACCATCAACATCTGGACAACCCAACGGAATCAAGGAACGACCAAACTCATTTGGACAGTCATCGCTGTTATCACCGATTCCATCAGCATCGAAATCTGCCCATTCATCTTCATTTGCAGGGAATGCATCACCGTTGTCACCAACACCATCCTCATCGGTATCGATGCATTCCGTAGCATCGAATGGGAATTCATCGGTGTTGTCACCGCAACCATCGCCATCGGAATCGAGCCACTCCGTTGAATCGAGTGGGAAAGCATCGACGCCATCCTTGTAGCCATCACCATCCGAATCTGGATTTCTCTTGTCTGCTCCAATATTGTCTTCTTCTTGATTGGATAGACCATCACCATCAATGTCATCATCCTCGAAATCTGAACAACCATCTGCATCGAGATCATTGACGTGAGCACCGATTGCTCCCTTCGGACAATTGTCCTCGAAATCAGCAACGAAGTCGTTGTCATCGTCCCAGTCTTCGGAATCTGAACATCCATCTTGGTCATAATCGATGAGGTTAGGACTCAAGGGGCAGGGGTCGATTGCATCATTCAGACCATCACCATCTGAATCTTTCTGGGAATCTGCGCACCCTTCAACATCCACAGATGCATCCGATTCGGTTTCAGGACAGGCATCGTTTGCATTCAATACACCATCTGCATCATCATCCCGTTGTTCCCAACTGCATCCAGTTTGATTCACGGTTGCAACGTCATCAGTCCACTCGCATGTATCGATTGCATCAATGATTCCGTCGCCATCCGTATCAGCTTGCCCGATTGATTCGACGGCAAATCTTCCGATGTACTGGTGCATTGCTCTAGTAGGATGTGCCTTGTCAAAAAAGATGTATTCATCCGCATTTGCTACCACAGGATCGCCACTATTACAGATTGGTAAAGGAAGTAATCCAGCGTTACCTGAGCAAGCAGCTGATTGTGTATTGGTAAGCCCCAAAGCCTCCTTGTTGTCGATGATATCGTTGAAGATTGTATACGCATCAACCGAATAAACTGAAATTCCGAGTTCGAGTTGTAGACTTGAAATCAGTGAGGCTAGTTTGTTGTTGTATGAGGCCACTTCACTTGCAATGTTTTGTTGCTGCGTTTGACTTCGGCTCAAGATCTCAGGTGTTTTCTCCAATGGAGGAAGATTCGGGATGATGAACGTTGTCGCACCGGCTGCCTCGAGTTGCCGAATGTGGCTCTCCATATTGGTGACAATCGTATCTGCGTTTGCCGTCCCATAAAGGAAATCGTTACCTCCTGCCCAAAGTGAAACAACATCGTTTGAAGCAAAACTGGATTGAACGTTTGCAAGATAACTGCTGATTTGTGAACCAACATTCGGTAACAGAAGATACGAAAAGCCTGCACCAGTCTGTGCTCCGCCAAAAGCACGATTGTCGCCAGGTGAAGTGCCTGAACCATGTGTTGTTGTCACGCCATATGCTTGCGACAAGTATTCAATCCACACCATACCATTTGAGAAACGGCCTTGCCAGTACGGTGGAACATCTGGTACATTCAAAATAGAATCTTTCGCATTCCCCATATCGCTTAAAGAATCACCAAACACCAACAAGTTACCAATCGGCGCAACCACTCGATGTTGGAAAACGGTGAACGAGTATTCTGTTTGTGCGAGACGTGACCCTGAAGCATCGTACAAATCAACTTCAAAGGTGTAGAAGTGCTTGTTGTTGTAGAAATGCTTCAACTCGATAACATTTGACGTAATCGTACCTGTTGCTTGAAAGACCAGTGATCCATTGTCCAAGATGACATCATCGGTATCAACGAGCGTCCAAATGAGGGTATAATCTGTATTGAATTGAGCGTTTTTCAACTGAACATCCATTGGAACGGTCTCATTTGATAACCAATCATAGCGAGTGAGTTCAACATCAAATTCGATGGCTCTTGCTTGAGCATCTGCGGGGATGGTTGCAAGAACACTTGACACCAGTAAAAGCGTCAAGAAAATTTGAACCCGCATAAGCACCAACCAATACATCGTGTCTTGATTCCACCCATAAAACAACATCGACGTCTTGATGAAGCGACGGTCGGTTCGGAAGATTTATTCAACGAATGACGCAACAAACAATCATGACCGATGATGAATGGACTGTTGATGAAGCGATTGAGAACCTCAAGAATGCAATGAATGAAAGCGGTCAATCCACAAGCGATTTGTTCTCCAGTATCGATGCTAACGATGATGGTGAAATCAATGGACCCGAACTCTACAAGGGCCTCGTGGAGCATCTTGGCGACCGCCTTTCACCTGGACAAGTTTCCATGATCATCAAGGCATTGGATTCCAACGATGATAACCGAATCGACCTCTCAGAGCTAACAGCTGCTCTCGAAGAAGAGGAATAATCACCCTCCATCCATTGGTTAAGGCTTCCAATCTTTCTGATTAAGGTGAGGTTTGTATTCATCAGATTTGTGATGTTCTTCCAACCGATCGAGGAGCCACAACACCCAGTGGAATGTACCCATGCCTTCTTCTTCTGATACACCACTATCTGGATGCATGATGTATCCCATTTCTGTGATCTGCATCAATCGTCGCATACTCGGCCCAATCAATGAGAGATAACCATTGTAGAAGGAGTAGACTAAATCGAATGATAGATTGCGATGGTAGGTCATGACAGCGTGATTTGCCATCAGTACAATCACAGCATTGGCAGCATCCTTTTGTTCTCTGGGAAGAGCCATCAACTCTTCAGGTGTTGAATTGTGTTTGATAACAGCACCAAACGTAGCAAAGCCTCGTTGAACCAATGGATTCTCCAGCGATTGTGCAATCGTCTGTGAAATCTCATAGCGTCGATTTCGATTCACTTCCATAACTTGGCGAATACCGAAAAGAAGTGTGAACATGATGGCAAGGCCACTAAGTGCTTCACCAATGTTTGCTGCTGCCTCGAGATCCATCTCAATCAATCATTCAGCTTCAATGATGACACTTGCTGGTGCCTCAATCACGACACTTTCCGGTGTCGTAAGTTCCGTCCCTTCAAGACTTGGCCCCATCAACATGAGTACAACAAAGACAAGCGCTTGGAAGGCAGCCCCAACAATGAACAAATTGGGATAACTATCTCCGAGCATTTCGAGTATCTTGGGTGAAATCATTGTACCTGAAATCGCACCGATGTTGATCGCCGTCATGTACAAGGAGAATTGTGTTCCGCCCAGTTCACTCGTGGTTAAACTCATCAACAATGCAATGAGATTCGCACCAACGATACCCCACACGAAGGTCCAAATCATCCAACTCAGTTGCATAAAGGAGTCATCACTCCAATTGCCTCGCAGCGCAGACCAGCCAACGGTCATAATCGTTCCAACGCCAACGGCGTACATCATGACTTTATGAGAACCAAATTGCTTACCGAGGAAACCACCAACGAGGAATCCAGCCATCGTCATCATGAAGATGGTAATACCCTTAAGAGCAAGATATTCCTTTTCTTCCCAACCTAAGTCATCGACGAAGACGAATGGGAATTGCATATCGATGATACCCATTCCACCACCCATTCCTCCACCAATCCATACGATAGCAGCGAGCAAGAGTGCCCATCGCGTTGAGGATTCCTTCAGAACACCTGACAAGGAGTCTTTCAATTCTTTGAAGTTCATTGATGCATGTTCTTCTTGACTTTCTTCCCTTGTTCCACCGAGGAAGAGTGAATCCCCTTCTCGTTCGCGAATGAAGAAGGGAATAAACATCAGAAGGAACAACAGTGGAATTTGAATCGTTAATGCTGCCTGGAATCCATCAGCAAGCAGAACAGCGCCTAAGACTAAAGCAGCAAACATGAATCCAAATCCTTTGGAAACAAACATTAGACCGTTTGCTAAAGCAATCTCTTCCTCCTTGAGCACATCGACTGCTAGAGCATCAGAGCTAACGTCTTGAAGGGCTGCAAAGATGTTGTGAATCAAGAAAAACATACCAATGGCCGCAAGGTCTGTCTCAGGATTATCAATGGTCAAAAACGTAGCCATCGTGACAATCATTCCGAATTGAGAGAAGAGTATCCATGGACGGCGACGACCCATTATTGAGGATTGGTAGCGATCGATCATAGGTCCTAAAATCAGTTTTCCAAACATCCATGGCAATGTACCCATCAAAGTTAATGCTGCTACTTCATCATCGCTGATATCGTACGTATCATGCCCAACCAAGTAGGCTACAAAGGCTACTGTGATGAAGGCCCAAGGGACACCCTGGGAAAAATACAGTGAACAAAGTGTTCCAAAACGAGCTGGCTTGCTTCCTTGCAATGTAATTGCCATGTTTGGGTTTTATTCAAGTTGAATAAAATAGTTATCCCCCGTAATATCATAAGAATTTGTGATTTCCCGAGGAGAGTCTCAGGCTTCAAGACCGACTTGTGTCCTCAAGAGGGTTGTATCGATCGAGCAACCAGAACAATCCTGACCAGACGCCATCCGTTGGCTCATCAGTCTTCGAAATGTTGACCATCATGAAAATCTGAATCACACGTCGCCAACGACTTGCAAACATTCGGAAATATACACCACAAAAATCATCGACTAAATCCATTGAAAGGTGGCCATTCTTCGCAAGCACCCCGATATTGTTCATACCGATCATCAAGGCATTCATGGCATCTTTTTCTTCACGGGTTAACGCTGCCAATTCTTGTGGTGTGAGTTCATCATGGAGTTTGACAGTGCTGATTGAAAAACCACGATGGACCAGTGGGTTGTTCATGTGGGCAGCGAGATCTCGCCCGATTTCATAGCGTCTGTTTTCGTTCCAATGCTTCATTTGACGAAGACTGAACAAAAGTGTGAACAAGATGGCAATGCCGCTAACGGCCTCGCCAATGTTTGCCGCAGTTTCAATGTCCATCAAAAAATCCGAGCCCTTCAGACTTCTTGTAGGTTATCCCTTCACAATATTCATTGAAACCAGAGAAAATAGATCCCCCAGCCTACGATAAAGAGAGGCACTACAGCGTATCGAATAAATGAGAATCGCTTTGTGACTCGTTCCACTTTGTTTCCAAGTTCCTCAAGCGTTTCTTCCTTTACGGCTGCCAGTGCGAGTTCACCCAAGACTTCCCCCGCCATGTGCCTAAATCCCACTATTGGCTATTTAGGAATTGAGCCGAATAGCCTGCAAAATCAGTCACAACAGGACTTTGCAAGTGCATCCTGCGCACAGAAGCACGTCTTGGCTGGAACGATGTCTGCTCTTGAACTGCGTTCGTTGAACAGTGCAGTGACTTCTGCAAGTTCCTCAGGAGCGTCGCCACGGGCTTCAAGGCAGAGCTTCAGACCGAGGAGGCCCCACATGTTGTCCTTCCAGAGTTTGATATCTGCTCGATACACTTCTTCCGCTTCTTCGATATGACCCTGCTCAAAGAGCAACGCACCGAGAATGTGACGAACAGGTTGCATCTGTCCCCATGGCTCGTTGTAAGCAAGATTGAGAGAGAGAACAACACCTCGTCGCAACTCATCGAAGGCTGCTGTGAAATCATAGTCCTCACCATTTGCCTTTGCGAGGAACTGGCGACGGTACTCGATTTCAGCCTCAAGAATGGCTGCATTGACATTGAGAATTGAAGGCCCCTCAGATGGATCTTGATACATGAAATTGTTGTGCATCACACGACCTGCAAGTGCTGGGTTTCGCAACGCCTCCTTGAACAGGACTTGCTCTGCTTCAGCTTCTGGAACCATTCCCTTGGAGGCATAAGCAACACCACGAGCGTAGTGTTGTGTAGCAATGGTCGCAGGGAAGACGTCCTTGTCGTCGTACATCGGTTCTGAGAGAATCTCATCCCACTTACCAAATCGAATCATGACATGCCAAGGCATGGTGACATAGGATTCCAAGAAGATGGCACCCATAGGGATGATTCCTGCAAGCATGAATTGAACACCACCGTTTTCATCGCCAGCAGGGAGTGTATCGACTGCCTTTCGAGCGTACTTCAATGCCGTCTCATATTGGCCATCAAACATAGCACACCAAACGATGAAGTGGTGGTTGTGCATTCGATAAAACTTGTAGAATTGTGACTCATTTCCTGTGAGTTCAACGTAGCGATCATCTGCTTCTACTGCAGCAATGTTGCAATCAATGGCTTCTTTCCATTGCCCAACCCAAGCATCGATGTGGGATGGCATATGGACCAAGTGGCCAAGACCTGGCATACGTGTACGAAGTACATCAGCTGCTGGAAGTGCTCGCTCAGGGAACGGAGAGAGTTCCAATGCGTGACAGTAAAGGTGGCAAAGTGCAGGGTGAACTTTGGCTTCATCACTGCTCTCGAAAGCATCTTCCATGACCTGAACGAGGAGGAGTGTGTTGTCATCAGCAGGCGTAATTTCACCTGTTGCAGTGTTCTTATCCCAGAGTTGCCATGCCTTGAGATTCATCAATGCCTCAACATAGATAGCCGTGACATCAAGGTTGCCTTCGTACTTCTCATAGAGAGGAGCCATTGCCTCAGCGAATGCAACGTTCAGTTCAGGGTCGTTACCCATGTTGAGAACGGATGGATCAGCTGCATCTCGAGCCTCTTCGGAATGTCGAGTCGAAAGCGCGCGGATGAGGTCTTGTTCAAGTTCGGTGCAATGGTCCATGACCTTCAAAGCCTGTTGAATTGGATCATGTCCCGAACCAAGTCCTGGCGACCAATTGTAGTTTGAGGAAACACAGTAGGCAATGCCCCACCATGCCATGGCGCAGTTTGGATCGAGTTCTGTACATGCCATAAAGCAGGCAATCGCTTGTTCGTGGTTGTAATTGAGCATGTGCCCATAGGCTTCAACAAACATTTTCTTTGCTTCATCGTTTGCCGCAGTAATTGATTCAGCAAAAGCGTAGTTCGAAGGTTCTCCATAATCATAATCGGTAGGTGCATGCGACATGTTCTACCCTCCGAGGAGTTTTACTTAAGCACAATGAAAAACCGATATAAGGAAAAACAAAAAATTGGGATATAGCATAAAGTAGATTCAGGTGTTTTGGTGCAACACAAGTCATCATCTATGCATCCTTATCATTCTTCTTCAGAGGAGTCTCCTTCACTGGGAGCAGGTAATTCTGCGGCTGATTCAGCTGCAGTGAGGGATTTGGATAGATTCTTCAAGCCATCAATTTCTCCACCCAACGTTGTCACTTTTGAAGCCACAGGCGACACTTTGCCAGCCAAATTAGTAGCATGTTTCATCAGTTTCCCCCACTCCCCTTCAAGTTCAAGAAATTGCTTTGTGATTCGATCATGGGCATCCAGAATTTCATTGTGCATCGAGGACATATTCGAAGCAATTGTTGCCATTCGTAGCATGTGCATGTTAGCGATTAACGTGACTGGTGAACAGATGATGACCCCCTCCGCTGCAGCCTTTCGCATCAAACCATCAAAATTCGAAATGAGAAAGTCATACACCGAATTTGAAGGGATGTACATGTATGCTACACGATGTGTTCCTTTGCCCGGTTGGACATAATCATCCTTGATTTTTTCAACATGCTTGATCACATCATTCTCGAATGTTTTGAGAAGTTTCTCCCGAGTGGTTTTCTGAGTTTCAGGCGTCTGATAGTATTTGATGAATGTATCCAATACAAACTTTGAATCAATGCACAAAATCCTGCCATCAAGGCGTAGATGTACATCCGGCGTTTTTCCAATTTCAGGTACATTCTTCCTCACTTCAACACCAGGGAATATTTCTTTCAATTCATCCTGCAATGCATCTTCACCCCATTTTGCACGTTCAGATTTCTTGAGCATGTTCCGATTGAATTCATCCGCAACCGCCTTGAGTTCGTTTGATGCTTCACCGAATGCACCGATCTTCTCCGCTATTTTTTGCTCCGCTAAACTCGCATTCAATGCAACTTGAATGCTCTGTGTATTCGGTATATCCAACGCGGTTTTGATATCGGTCACACTAGGAATGTTGAGGGTAGTAGAAAGATGGTGAACGTCAAGTGGTTGATTTTTTTGAGCATTCAGATATTGATAGATCAAATTTAAGAAGACACCTAAAGCAATCAAACTCAACAGTCCAATCGTCATCGATTCAGCCATGATTCTATCATTTATCGGTTTGATTTAAACTCATTGAAGGTTGGAATTTCTTCATCAAAATTAGAAGTATATCCGATGATCAATTCGCCTGGAGTTCAATTTCAAATGTGGAGATGATCCATGTAACAGTCACTTGTTCGCCATCATCAATTGCAGTTATCCCGCCAGCTGTGACAACTTGAAGTTCAATTTCTGCATTCCAAGTACCTGTTCCTGTTTTCCCTGTTTCAAACATTTTCAATACCTCAGATTGCGTTTTGTCTGTTTGATTCAATTCAACCGAAGATGCATCCAAGAACGCCCATGTCAGTATGAGATCATCCTCAGCATTCTCCAGACACGAGCCGGATTCTTCTTTGTCTGTTGGGCTACCATCAACCGCACTTAAATCGGTACGAGCAATGACTTCATCAGAGAATCCTTCACCTGGTTCGTCTTCATCGGAACACTGTATGATGATTGATACTGACTGAAGATATTCTTTTTCAGAGAGGGCTAAATCAATTGAAGTCTCAATCATCTGATTCGCACTTAATTC
>JASLVI010000025.1:0-8803 GCA_030741455.1 Candidatus Poseidoniaceae archaeon
GACTGGATCAAAAAGCAATGTTGTATCATGTGTTTCGACCAGTATTGTAGAATGGCCAAACCACGTTATGCGGACATCATTCTCTTCAACTTCGGCTTGTTGGTATAGCAGAGTTGGAACCGTTTCACCTGGTGAACGATCAGAGCTACCGACCATGTAATCAAGTAATGTACCAAAGAAGGAACCCGTTGATACAGAGGATTCTTCGAGATTGTTGAACTTACCATCGTAGTAGTGCGGCGAATCGTATTCACCTAAGTCGCCACCAACTTGGTCGGACATAGTCAAGAATGCTGTTGCTGAGAGAAGTATAACAGCCATGAAGACCGAAATAAGGAGCGAGAATATTTTCGCTTTCCGTTTGAAGGAGACAGTGGATAAATCGTTCTCTTTCTTTGTGAAAAGAGATGTCTTTGCGACCAAGTGGATGATGAATTTCACAATAAAGTTGAGAATGATGATGAAATTCAATGACATCAAATCTTGCCGATAGAACCACGTCATAATCGAAACAAGAACAAGAATTCGTCCAATAAATCGAATGCGTTTCGCGTCATAACTCAGCATTGGAGAACACCGTTGAGTGAACTTCAACCAACACGTTCGATGACTCGAACGTGATCGCCACGCATGTTGAGTGTCATTGGAATTGGTTGTTCGTACAATTCCATGCTGACCTCTTCCTTTGTTTCTGAAACGCTGGTGACACGAGCCTTCTCGCCCTTGAATGCGCCCGATACGATTTCAACAATGCAGCCAACTTCAATACCGGAAGTAACAGCCTTTGGTTCAAGGTAAGGTAGGATATCCATCAAAGGAGCTTCTCCTGGAAGAACTTGCTTTGCGTTCTTGAGAGGGGTTTGAGAAATTCCACGTCGTGCTGTTGGGTCTCGGCCACCTGAACGACCGATCAACTTCTCAACATGATGGAGAGCACTCGATTCAACGAATACATATCCTCGCATGTTGTTCGGATGGAGAACTGAGAAGATTTCGCCTTGCAACGATGTAAGTGAACCACTTCCATGCAATCGAGCATACATTTCATCAGCTACTCGAAGTTCAGAGCCGATTGCCGTCTTCACGATGTAAAGGAAGGACCCAACCGAACCATACATTTCACGGAACAACTTGCCTGCTCCTTCCATTTCCATGTTGGAAAAGAGGCAGTTCTTGTCTTGGAGCGTACCGGGATCAACCCATTCGTGTGCAACATACCGGCCAGTTGGTGTAACTTCATCAGAACTTGTTGCGACAAGGATTGGCATGACGTCGACAAGGTTTCGACCCATATCGATACCACGCTCTGGTCCGTTTCCAATGTATTCAAGCGTGTCAAGAGGAAGACCAGTTGCTTCCGAAACACGTGCGAGAACTTCGTCTTGTGATTCACCAACGCCCCAAACACCATCCCAGAGTCCTGGGAAATCGTTGTCGTCTTTGCTTCTGCTAAGGAGCAATAGTTTCTCTTCAAATCGTACAAATGCGATAAATGCTTCAGTCATGAACCCACCACCATCTCCTCAAATTCCGAATACATCGTGAATTAACCAAGGAATGAAATTGTCCATGATGACGAGAAGGATAAATCCAATCGCCCCAAGAACGAAAAGGCCGATGCCACAAACGATGCTTGTTTGCTTGAACTCTTGAGGAGTTGGCTTCCGAGCCATACGGATAATTCGGGCCCATGAGCCGCGAGAAATCTTGCGGAATTGGGCTTCAATCCAGTCTTGGCGGTCCTGAACAACATCCTCAAATGAGCGGGATTCGCTTTTTTCATCAGACATGGTACAACCTCGTGCTTTCCTACCGACCTAACCGCCCATTATAACCGCTTCCATTGAAATCTGCTTCATATTTTGGTCAAAATCACGGAAAGAGTTGATGAGGGGTGAACGCATCCAATGTGTGTATGGCTTCACCAGACCCGTATGCAACACTTGGTGTTTCTCGAGATGCATCAGATGCTGAAATTAAGCGGGCTTTTCGTAAGTTAGCCCGAAAATACCATCCCGATCGAAACCCAGAGGACAACGCTGCTGAAGCGAAATTCAAGGAAGTTCAAGCCGCATATGAAACCATAGGGGATGCCGCAAAACGTCAGGAATACGACCAAAAGAAGCGAATGGAGAATATGTTTGGCGGGAGTGGTCGCTCCCCATTTGGAGGAGGAATGGGTGGTGGCTTTGAAGATTTGATCGGGCAGATGTTTGGCGGCCAACAACAGAATCCGTTTCAACAACGCCGACGGCCTGCGCAACCCCAAGCAAAAGGTACAGATGTCCATGTCTCCGTTGACATCGATTTTGAAAAGGCCAAGGCAGGTGGCGATGTCCAATTCAAAGCACAACGTTTGAAAGTTGGAGCGAACAATGTTGCATCAAAAGTTTACCAAAACTTCCGAATCAAACTCAAGCCAGGCGTCGAACATGGAACGGTGAAACGACTCAAACAGCAAGGAAATGAGCACCCTCAAGGCATTGCTGGCGATCTTCATGTCACCATTCGAATTGATGCAGGTGAAGGAAGACGCTGGGAAAATGGTATCATAATTCAAGAGATTGCGATTCCATATTCGACCATGATGCTCGGAGGAAAGGTCAAGATTGAATTGCCAAACGGAAAATCTGGCTTACTCAAAGTTGCTGAAAATAGCCAACCTGGTGATCGACGACGTATGTCGGGCGCAGGATACAATGGGGGAGATATCGACCTCGAATTTATTCTCGTTGAACTTGATGAACTTTCTCCTGAGCAAAAAGCCGCAATCGAAGCATTGCAAAATCTTGGGCTGTGAGAACATGGGTCGACCAAATCGAACATCCTCTAAGCAAGGGCCAGATTCTGAGCGTATGTGGCGACGTCTCACATCCTTGTTCAAATTAGATTCGGATTGGAAGAAAGTTTGGTCAGCCGATGAGATCGTCAATTATCTCCTCGAAAATGAATCTCGTCCACCAAGTCGAGAAGATGAGAAGGCCTATCAGAAACGCCTCAAGTCCAACGTGGAGGAGATTATTCGCAATGCGCGAAAACATATTGGCCATTTCAATTGGGAAGGAGGTAATATGGTCACAGCCCGTCCGCAGGATGTTATCATTGAAATTGAACAGGCTGTTGCTAATTGGTCAGCCCGCTTATCGCAACTCGAAAAAGAGCCACTTACAAATTCAGAAAAATGGTCTGAAATGTTGATTGGAATGGAGGCATTGTTGCTTCAAACAACGCTTCCTGAATCGGTACGTCTCCATCCTGATGTTGGCTTCAAATGGAAGAAATTCGATGTACGCCTTGAAATCAAACGGCTTGCTGCAAGAGTTTCAGGGCTGCGATTTCCAGAATTTGAACCTGCTCTTGCCATGGTGTTGATCAAATCGGGCAAATGGTCCATACTCGATGTTCTTCGACATCGATTGGAATGGAGGCGAAAAAACAACGACAACCCATTTCCATCCGCCTACGATTCAAGCCTTGAACAATGGGCTGAAAAACTTCCTGATGTCGATGCTTCAATCGCATTAGGGGAAGGTCGGACCGACTTGCAGCACTTGCATTTTGTGACCATCGATCCACGTGATGCAAAGGATTTCGATGATGCGATCTGCCTCGAAAAACATGAACATGGAAAAACCCTATGGGTTGCAATTGCTGATGTCGCTCACTATGTCGCAAAGGATTCCTCACTCGATGCAACCGCCCAAGCACGGGCGACTTCAGTGTACCTTCCTCATGCCGTACTCCCAATGCTTCCTTTCCGTCTCGCTGACGACCTGTGTTCGCTACGTGCAAACGTACCAAGACTTGCGATGGTTATCGAGATGGTTCTTGATCAAGACAACAGCGTTGTTTCATCGACTGCGCATGAAGCGGTCATTCTAGTAAAAGAAAACCTCGCGTATGAAGATACGCTGGAAGATGAACGCTGGAACGCATTGTTTGATTTAGCGGCTTCATGGCAACTGGATGAACTGCGATTAAACGTCCAACAAGGCGAACAGCGTCCCCGAATTTATGGAGAAAATGATCTCTCAATCGAAGTCAAATGGCCGAATAAAGCAACCAAAATGATTGAAACGTTCATGGTCAAAACCAACAACATCGTTGGAGAAATGCTCGGAACAGCTGGAGCTTCCTTACCATGGCGATGTCATCCCCTACCCGATTCAAGCGATGTGAACGATTTGAACAAACAACTTGAGGCATTGGACATTTCCATCCAAATTCCAGAGCCTCGATTGAAATCGAAGAGCCAGGACGATACCGATGAGCTTGCAGGATTGTTGGGCGCATGGGCAGGTCAAGACATCGATTTGAGCGGTCTGGGATCGAGTGAGAAGAAGGTTGAGGTCGAAGGATATCTGGCGAACGTTTCTGCACAAGATGCGCGTGATGAGATGTTGGATGGATTGCGTCAAGCACAGGAGCAAGCCAGTGCACTACGCTCATCACTACGTCGAGTCGTCGACCAAGGTTTGTTCCAGTTGATGAATCGTGCACGATACGATGCAGTAAATATTGGACACTTTGGCCTTAATCTCGATGCATACGCCCACTTTACGAGCCCAATTCGCCGTTATCCAGACCTTATTGTGCATCGGCAACTCAAGGCGATGCTTCACAACAACGATTGGGTCTACGATGAGGATGAAATCTCTGACTTGAGTGAGCATTGCTCTCAACAAGGTCGAATGGCCCAATTGTTGGAATGGGAACTTGTTGCGATGACATTGAATTGCCACCTCATGCAATCTGAACAGCAACAATGGAACGCTCGTGTTGTTGGATTAAGAACGCCATGGATTTTCCTTGACCTCAACGATGATGGATCCATGCATGGACGTATGCATCTCAAGCAACTTTCTGCAAAGAAAAATCTCTATGTCGACGATTATGGTTTATCCTTAATCGAAGAGGCAAGAGATGGCCAAAGCGAATCCGTGTTTCTTGAATTGGGTCAATTGTTCCCTTGTCGAATCCGCGGATTGGACCTTTGGTCAGGACGACTTGACCTTGCTCCTATCTAACATCAAACCTTTTTACAGCCAGCATCGAGCACGTGTTGAGACCTATGGGTATCGAGTCAACCTATCGCATTGAAGGCATGACTTGTGCCGCTTGCGTTGCCTCGGTCGATTCAATCATCAGTAAAGTCGACGATGTTGAACATGTACGCGTAAACCTTGCATTGGAAAAAGCGGTTGTTCTATGGAAGGAAGGTTCCAATCAAGACGATGAAGCTGTTGAACAGGCAGTGAATCGTGGAGGATTTGTTGCAAGTTCAATGCTTTCGCCACAACAAATTCGACAACAGCGGGTCCTCACTGTTCAGCAACAAGGATGGAAGGCAGGAATTGCCCTTCTTTTAGCAATTCCAACATTAATCGTAAGTATGTTCATTTCAGATCTTGGAAGCACCAATGGAATGAACTCGAATTGGTTGATTGCTTTCCTCCTTACGCTCCCTGTGTACCTTTATCTTGGCCAACAATTCCACATTGGAGCATGGAAAGCGATTCGTAGTGGACGAACCAACATGGATGTTCTCGTCCATTTGGGAACCACCACAGCATTCGCGTGGTCAACGCTCGTGATGTTCGGGCCTGTACTTCCCTTTTTACCGGAACTGTTCGCCAATACAACTCACGTTTATTTTGATGGGGCTGCGCTCATCATCGCCTTCATTCTGCTCGGAAATTATCTTGAAGGGAGAGCGAAATTGCAAGCGACCAATGCGGTTTTTTCCTTGATGAATCTTCAACCGAAAACAGCAAATGTTCTCGATGAGAACGGGAATTCTACAACAACACCTGTCGAAGACATTGAGCCAGGAACATCAATTCTTGTCAAAATGGGCCAAACCATTCCCCTCGATGGATCGGTGATCGATGGTTCTGCTTTGGTCGACATGTCGATGATGACCGGCGAAACCTATCCCGTTCGAGCGAGAATTGGTGATGAAGTTCTTGGAGGAACCATTCTGGTCGATGCTCCGCTTACGATTTCTACGACTCAGCCACATCATCAAACAGTTCTCTCCAATGTGATTCAATTGGTCGATGAAGCCCAGATGGGCAAAGCACCCATTCAACGATATGTTGATCGGATTGCCGCTGTTTTCGTTCCAATCGTTATCGTGTGCGCATTGGCAGCTGTAATGTATTGGAGTTTCCTTGGTGAAGGATTTGGTTCTCGCTCGAACGGTGACATCGCAGTTCTCGCACTCGTGTCAACCTTAGTCATCGCATGTCCATGCGCACTGGGATTGGCGACACCGACTGCGTTGATGGTTGGAACTGGTATTGGTGCGCGTTATGGTCTTCTCATAAAAGGCATTGAAGCCTTAGAAGAATCGCATGCAACAACAACACTGGTTGTCGATAAAACTGGGACACTGACTACGGGTAAACCAAAAGTTTCCCACATTGAGTTTCTCGATGGAGAGGTACGGGAAATTCTCAGTATCGCTGCATCACTCGAGCAGGGAAGCACACATCCACTCGCTGAGGCCATCACAACTGCTTGGTCAAATGTGACCAGTGAACGTCCCGAATTATTAGGCATCGAGCATCGGGGTGGAATGGGAATTACAGGAACATTGGATGGTGTTGTGGTTGCGATTGGCAATGAACCATTGATGGAGGAGTGCAATGTCGATATCGCATCATATCAAGAACAAATTCAAGTTGCTGCAGCCAAAGGTGCAACCATCTCCTTCGTCGCAAAAGGACAAGATTTGCTTGGTTGGATCGAAGTGACAGACCGACTACGTCCAACCACGAAAGGAGCACTCCTCCATGCGAAACGAAATCAATTGGAAGTGATTATGCTCACTGGTGATCGGGTTGAAGCAGCAGAACAGATTGCCAAAGAATGTGGAATTACCGAAGTGGTTGCGAATGTCCGGCCTGATGAAAAAGCAGCATACATCGCCTCACTTAAGGAACAAGGGAAGCATGTGGCGATGGTCGGAGATGGCATCAATGATGCAGCAGCTCTCGCAGTTGCTGACGTCGGTATCGCCATGGGTGCTGGAAGTGACATCGCTCTCGATTCAGCCGATATCGTTCTCTTGAGGAACGATTTGATGGATGCGATGAGTGCACTTGAGTTAGGACGGGTCACCGTCAAGAAAATTCGAACAAACCTCTGGTGGGCCTTCGTCTACAACATCGTCGGGATTCCATTGGCGATGGGATTACTTTTACCATGGACCGGCTGGCTCCTGCCCCCTGCTTATGCAGCAGCAGCAATGTCACTCTCTTCCGTGAGCGTTGTCATGAATTCTCTAACGTTGAAATGGTGGCGTCCTAGACAACTTGAGGCTTAAGACGAAATACTTGAGCCCCTTCCGAGAATCATGAATCAGAAATCACACGTTCTGAAAATCTCAGGAATGACATGTGGATGTTGTTCAGGTCGCGTAACCCGAGTATTGGAAGCCACTCCTGGCGTCATTCAAGCCGATATCTCCTGGCAAAACCACGCAGGCATTGTCATCACAACATCTGATTTGACAACTGAACATGTCATGGCCATTGTGAAATCAACAGGCTTTGGCGTATCAGCCTAATCTTCAAAACTAAGTTTGACCGCCCTTGATGTGCGCGGGGGTCGCCCAGCTTGGTCAACGGCGGTGGGTTTAGGTCCCATTCCTTATTGGTTCGCAGGTTCGAATCCTGCCCCCCGCACCACGTTTAACCGTCATCATTGAGAACTTGTTCTGTGTAGGGAGAACATGCCCTCACCGTATGCCAAATACTGGTCACTTGAACCAACTCGGTTGTTTCTTAATCATGGATCGTTCGGAGCATGTCCTAATTTTGTCATTGAAGAGCAACACAAATGGCAAGCATTGATGGAGCAGGAACCCGTTCGATTCTTTGAGGAATTGATGCCAAACCTCCTTTTGAAAGCAAGAGAGGCGTTAGGAACCTTCCTCAATTGTTCTCCTGATGATTTGGCGTTCGTATCCAATGCAACCTCAGGTGTTAACACGATTCTACGATCATTGCATTTTGAAGAAGGTGATGAAATTCTTGTCCCAAACCATGCCTATCAAGCATGTAGGAACAGTATTGATTTTGTTGCAAAGAGGTGGGGTGCGGACGTTGTCGAAGTCGCCATACCATTTCCGATTGATGGTCCACAAACAGTTGTGGAATTGATGAAATCAGCATGTTCTGAACGAACGAAATTGGTAATGATCGATACGGTTACAAGTCCAACTGGACTGAGAATGCCATTTGAAGAGCTGACTGAATTCTTTGAAGGAAAAGGTGTCGAAGTCCTTCTTGACGCTGCACATGGGATTGGAATGATTCCACTCAATCTAGGAGAACTGGGCGCTTCGTATGTAACAAGCAACTGCCACAAGTGGCTTTGCGCGCCTAAAGGGAGTGCGTTTCTGTATGTCCGGAACGACAAGCAATTGAAAATTCAGCCTTTGACAATCAGTCATGGACACACCTTTCCACTCGGCGATACAACACGGTTTCGACATGAATTCGATTGGACCGGAACACAAGATATCTCTGGATGGTGCAGTATTCCAGCCGTCATCGAGAGCATAGCAGAACTGGTGGATGGGGGGTGGGAAGCCATTATGCAACACAATCATGACCTTGCAATACAAGGCCGTAATGTTCTTTGCGAGCGTCTAGGAATTGAACCTCCTTGCCCAGATGAAATGGTTGCCTGTATCTCAACGATTCAATTACCTGGAAAAATTCCGGAAAAAGAAAAACTGCACGAACCAGATCCTTTGCATCACATTCTCTCTGAAAAATACAACATCCAAGTT
>JASLVI010000025.1:8900-14202 GCA_030741455.1 Candidatus Poseidoniaceae archaeon
TCCCGGTTTGGTCATGGCCTTCTCCGGAAGGTCGTTACCTGAGAATATCCGCACAACTGTACAATTCAATCGAACAATACGAACAACTCGCAGATGCACTTGTGAATGAATTGAAGTAGGAGCCATCGATGGCCGTTGTATGACCAAGTCATTTAGCGACAGAGTAGCCGAAGGAAAAGCCAACCATGGGACCATCACTCCTGCGGAGTTGAAGCAAAAAATCGATGCTGACGAAGCAGTCACAGTTGTCGATGTTCGAGATGCGAACGCTCTCGGTGAAGGCGTAATTCCTGGTGCAAAGAATATTTCACTTGGCACCTTGTTCTACAAGGGAGATCCACAAAGTGCTTTCCATGACAAGGAGACGTTCAAATCAACTGATCAATCGATAGTCCTCACGTGTGCAGGCGGCGGCCAAGCATCCATCGCAGCAAGTGTTCTTGCAGAATATGGTTTCACCAATGTTACAATCCTTGAGGGTGGAACGAGAGGCTGGTCGGCTGAAGGCCTTCCAACCGAAGACGCTGAATGATTCGTTCTTCATTCAGGATGCGAATCGCTATATCCGAGCGCATGAACCCATCTATCGATGCGTCCTATCTTCCTTGCCGCTACCATCGTCCTTGCGATGTTTAGTGGATGTTTTGGAGAAGAAGTCGAATCGGTCCAACCATCGGAGCTTACAGTTGTAGCACCTGAATCGGTTCTTCGAGGTCAATACTTTACCATTGAGGTTGCATCCGACCTAGATTGGACGATGAATCGAAGCCCAGGATTCTATTTCATGGATGAATACGGTGTGCTTCGAGATGATGTTGAGATGACTTTTGAAGCATCACAAACAAGCCTCACCTTCCTTGTTCTTGATTCAGAACGGGATGATATTGTTCTCACGATCACATCCGGTGACGATGTATGGAATACAACGCTACCACTTACCAACAGTGAAGAGTACATGGTCGTTGATGGTCGTCGAGCCTACGAAACCATCGATATGCTCACCACAGATTACAACAATCGATGGTGTGCAAGTGCATCCCTTCACGAAGGAGGAGCAGCATACCAAGCAGCCGCTGAAAAAGCTGAAGAAATGATGTGGGATATGGGCTTCGATCATGTCGAAATCACACAGTATCCTGACGACCCAGACCAATTGAACATCGTAGGTTACAATTGGGGTCGAGTCAATCCCGATGAATACATTGTCATCGGAGGACATTTCGACATCGCTTACATGTTCACGCCTCCTGGAGGAGGTACGAACGAAGGGGCAAACGATGACACATCGGGTTCAACTGTTTCGCTTGAGGTTGGTCAAGCCCTTGCACAAATGGAGTTTGATCACACAGTTGTCGCTGCATTGTGGGCATGCGAAGAAGAAGGGTTGCTCGGTTCACTCGCATACGTTGCAAATCTTCCAGAGAATGTCTCAGTTCGAACCTACATGAATTTCGATATGGTTTCACTCAATTATCCCATTGTACCATTAACAGAGCCACTCATCGATCCTTTAACCGGCGATATTTTTGAACCCACAAAATATGATTGGAGCATTAGTATTGCAGGTGCAAGCGATGAGAACATGGATCGAATGTATGACTGGGTCACGCAAACAATCGACGAAAATCTTGCATACCAGCCAACAGAAGGAAATCCGATTATGTGGCAGAAGGCAGAGTCATGTTCTTCGGATCACTGTTCCTTTTTCTCAGCAGGTTACCCAACCTTCAATTTCTTCAGTCCAGGCGGGGATATTTCATTCTGGCAAGAATGGCATTCTCCTTCGGATACGTTTGAATTCATGACTGCAAAAGCAGGCGGCCCAGATGGAATGGCATCTGGATTTAACAGCCTAGCATGGTCTTCCCTTGACTTGTTCATTCGCGTTGATAATGCTGAAAATTTCCATGGAAATTGGAAAGAATGAACCTGTTTTTCTTTCTGACTGAAATACATTCATTCATGAAGTAAAAGCCATCCCTGAAAATATGGGCACTCGTTTTGCGAGATTTTCGGAGAGCATGGTTGCTCATCGTAAACGCGTCCATATTGCTGTATTCATCCTCACAATTTTCATGATTCCAGGGGCCCTTACCGCCCTTCAACCAATCGATATGGAATCCTATGAAATGGAATCTCCTGAATTGACTGCACAAAGCATCATCGATAATGAGTTCCCAACCAGTGAGATCATTCTTGGTTTCGTCGTCTCAGTTCGAGATCCAGCCGAAGTTGAGGATTTGAGCACTTGGGAGCCAATATCAACCATCGACGGAGGTACACCCGATTACACGCAGGTTCCATCGGTTGACGAAATCATTGCTGCTGGAGAGCCATGGGGTGGAATTGCTGAACCAGATGGTGGAATCCTCAACCTCACAATTCTCAAAGAAATTGATTTGAAAGCGAAACTCGTTGAGGACCATCCCCTTGGGCAATCGCTCAAACCATTGGTCAACGAAGTTACAGGTCACCAGACAACCGGTGTCATGTCGCTTGCTGATATCTTCCGTGGTTTCATGAACAATACGTCCATTCTCACGCAACCCGGTCTATCCCCTCTTGGTGTTCCAAAACCAGCCCCAACCAATTGGACGGATTGTTTTCCTCTCGATTGCTTGAGCTTTGATGATGTGAACGTTACACAGGCTCACATCGATATGGCAGCTGCTCGGATGGCAGAGGGAAGCAACAACGACTTCCTACGTTGGATTTCACTCGATCGAGGTTTTGTTGCTGATTCAAATTCGATTCAACAAGGCCCGATTGGAGGTTCACTTGACTCTGAAGGAGATTGGCAGAATGAAGTGAATGGGTATGGACGATGGAGTGGGTCAGCATCTTGGCTGTTGGTTCAACTCGACCGTGCTTCCCTCGAAGAAAGCGGTTGGGAGATAGTTTGGAAAGATGCAAAACAGGAGAAATCAATCCGAACGTCGGATGATGGATTAATTATCGGTGGCTATCGACTTGCAAACAACGAACTCGTTCTTCACCCTCCTCAATATTCGGAAGCGTACTGTGTTGACTTGAAGGAAGATGAAGGCGCAGGTTGTTCCGTTGAATGGACCTACATGGATCTTGAAGGGCATCTTCGTTCGCACGATCGGACCTCACTCACCTTGTTGGTTGGCCAAGGTGTGAACGTTGAAGTCAATCGAGAGTTGCAGTCCTCAACTGGCCTCATCGCCCTCATGGGTTTGATCATTCTTGGTTTGCTGTATGTGAGTTTACGGCGATTGAGCGATGTCGCCATCGTCGTTGTGGCACTCGGCGGAGCCCTCTTGTGGATGCAAGGATTCATCGGGCATATCTCCAATCTTACCGGTTTCTTTGGATTGGACATCATCGCTCGCTCACAATTCTCAAACCTACTACCAATCCTTGTGCTTGCACTGGGTATCGATGATTCGTTGCATGCTTTGCATCGTTACAAAGAGGAACGTAAACTCGGTAAGAGTGCTTCGGAATCAGGTACCATTACGCTGACTCGAGTTGGCCGAGCAATCATGCTCACATCGATTACAACAATGGCTGCCTTCTCTGCAAATCTCTTTTCAGATATTGCAGCCTTGCGCAGCTTTGGCATCGAAGCAGCCATGGGCATCCTTGCTGCATTCCTTTTGACCGGTCTATGGGTTCCATTGCTTCGGATGAGTTTTGATGAATGGCTTGAGAAGCGAAAGGGAGAAGCCATCAAAGAGAGAAACATCACACATCTTGTTCCAGAACGGTGGCTTCGTGGTTTGACCATTCAAAGCGGACGATTCAAGAATTCAATCGTAATAGCAGTTCTTGCATTACTGGTCACGGTTCCAGCAAGTATTGCAATGTCCAATCTTGAAGGGGATTTTGCAGTCGAAGATTTCCTGGATGAATCTTCCGACTTCGCTCAGGGCGTGAACATTGTCAACGAGAGATTCTCAGATGAAGGCGAGCCAGCCATGTTGCTGATTGAAGGCGATGTTCTCGACCCAAGAGTCTATGCAGGTATTGATGAATTACGGCAACGGATGAATACGCCCGAAGAAGGGATTCCAGAAAAGATTACGAAAACGCCGGATGGGAACATCGACCTCCTTGCACTCGATGAGTTGGTCTTCGCCGCACAAGGTTCAATGGTCCTTGATGATGAACCGTTCCGAGCACGTGGTTGGAATCCAGATGTTGAAGGTAATGGAGTCGATTGCAATACGACACAAATTGGGTTCATCGATACCGATGATCGTGATTGTCTCGCATTCATGTATGGTTTCCTTACGCTCGAAGGCGTTCCAGGAATCGGTCCTATCCCTTCGATTCCATCGAGTATTGTCAGCCTTTACATCATGCCAACAGTCGAATTGGACCCTACAAAACCATGGCTTGATATCAACGGTGAACCTGCTGAATATGAACACATGTTGATTCGCTTTGGCATTACAGGGCCAGAGGATTTCCCGAGTCTTGCGCCTGCAATGGAAAAATTGTGGCGAGATCTCGAAGTGTTCACCAATCTTTCAACGGGTACACAAGAAACATCTGGAACTGCCCCAACTGAAGAGAAGCCGTTGACATGGGTCATGACAACAGGACGGCCCGTGACCCGTTTTGTCGCTTCGACCGAAATGCAGGATGAAATGCAGTCATCTCTTGTTCTCGGTTCTCTCTTCGTCTTTGTTTCACTCGCCATCGGTTTCCGTTCAATCAAGCAAGCCCTCGTCACCCTCGGGCCGATTCTTTTGGTCGTCGTATGGTTGTATGGATTGATGGAAGTCTCCGGTGCAAGCCTCAACATCGTGACGGTCACTATTGCAACCATCTCATTGGGTGTTGGGATTGACTATTGCATTCACGTTACGGAACGGTATCGAGAAAGTCGGGAGAAAGGAGAATCGCACAAGCAGGCATTGCATGCAGTTGGAGGTGCGTGTGGTCTTGCTCTAATTGGAAGCGCTGCTTCCGATATCGCTGGATTCTCTGTGATTGCACTCTCTCCGATGGGTCTCTTCAGCAACTTTGGAATATTCTCTGCTGCAATGATTTTCTTATCTTTGATTGCAAGTCTCGTCCTTACAACAGCAGCTCTGGGAATTTTGCATCAGTTGACATCATCAGACTCTAAAGAGGAAGAATAGCGGTTGTTAGTGTAAATTTTGTTGCACAAACCAAGCAACATATTCACGAGGACTCTTAGGGGAGTCGCATGCCTACAAATTCATTCACACCGACAACATGAAAAGCATTGTAATGGAGGTTTTTTTGGAAGCAGATGCAGTTTGACGTGATTATCGGGAATCCTCCATATCAACTAAATGATGGT
>JASLVI010000026.1 GCA_030741455.1 Candidatus Poseidoniaceae archaeon
GTAGACGGTGCACACATTCGCACGTTGATGTTGACGTTCCTGTGGCGCTTCATGCGTCCTGCTATTGAAGAGGGGCATGTGTTTATTGCCCAGCCGCCGTTGTTTCAATTGACAAAAGGCCGTGTGAGCAAATACGCCTTCTCCGATGAAGAACGTGATACGATTCTCGATGAACTTCGTGGCGATAACCCAAATACGAAAATCGGTGTTCAACGATACAAAGGTCTCGGTGAAATGAATCCTGAGCAATTGTGGGAGACGACCATGGATCCAGCAACCCGGACCATGCTCAAAGTGACCGTGAAGGATGCTGAAGAAAGTGATCGAATGTTTGAGATCCTTATGGGCGAAGATGTGCCTGATCGTCGTGCGTTTATCGAACGCCATGCAAAGGAGGTGACCAACCTTGACATCTGAAGAAGAAACCAATGAAAGCGGCGATATTGTTGAGACAGGTACGGTCTTGAATCGTTCACTCAACGATGAAATGAAAACCTCCTACATCAATTATGCTATGTCCGTTATCATCGGACGTGCATTGCCGGATGCCCGCGATGGCCTCAAGCCGGTACATCGACGTGTCCTCTATGGTATGCATGAGGGAGGGCATACCGCTGATAAGAAATTCAGTAAATCAGCACGTTCTGTCGGAGAAGTCATGGGTAAGTACCACCCGCACGGTGACCAATCGATTTACGATACAATGGTGCGAATGGCTCAGGAGTTTTCGTTGCGTTATCCCCTGGTGGATGGGCAAGGAAATTTTGGTTCAATCGACGGCGACCCTCCTGCTGCAATGCGGTACACTGAGAGTCGACTTGATCGAATATCCAAACATATGCTTGAAGATATTGAAAAGAAAACGGTTGATTTCCAACCGAATTTCGATGATTCTGAGATGGAACCAACCGTTTTACCTGCTCGCCTTCCAAATCTCCTTCTCAACGGTTCGGATGGTATCGCTGTCGGTATGGCGACCAGAATCCCTCCTCACAACCTGACCGAGGTTGCAGGTGCGATTGAACTGCATGTACAACGTATTCTCGAAGAGGGAGAAGAAAATTCAGGGAAGCCAAATGTGTCAATTCAGGAATACATGGAGCACATCAAAGGTCCAGATTTCCCGACCGGTGCCACCATCCACGGGATTGATGGAATTGTTGACATGTACACAACGGGTAAAGGGCGATTTCATGTTCGATCTCGTTGTGATGTCATTGACGATTCGAGTGGAAAGCGCATCATCGTCCATGAGATTCCTTATCAGGTTAAGAAATCCGATATGCTGGTGCATATTGCCGAATTGGTGACAAAAGGTTCCGTAATCGGAATTCGTGATATTCGAGACGAATCCTCCAAAGAAGGAATTCGTGTCGTCATCGAAGTCAAGAATAACGCAGACCCACATGCTGTTTTGAATCAATTGTTCAAATCCAGTCGGCTTCAAGAGTCCTACTCAGCCAACATGATGGGTATTCTTGACGGACGTCCCGTATTGCTAACACTTCCTGTTATGTTGCATACGTATGTTGAGCATCGTGAATCCGTTATTGAGCGACGTGCTCAATTTGAGTTGGAAAAAGCGGAGGCACGTGCGCACATTCTCGAAGGGTTGGTCAAAGCCCAAGACCGAATCGATGACGTGATTGCGGTAGGTAAAGCAAGCTCAAGTCGCGAGCAATTTGAATTGGTCTTACAAGGAACCGAGATAATGCCAGGAATTGCGCCGTTTGACTTTACGGAACCACAGGCCAAAGCAATTGCAGAGCGACGATTGTACCAGTTGAGCAGACTTGATGTTGAAAAGGTGCAGAAGGACTACGATGAACTGAAACTAAAGATTGCCGATTTGAAGGACATCATCGCATCACGTACTCGCCGTCTCAATATTCTCATTGAAGAACTCAATGCGATGGTTGAGCGCCACGGTGATGAACGACGTTCAGACATCAATAAGATGCCACTGTCAATGGATCGAGAAGATCTCATCGAAGAACGAGCGATTGCAATTACGCTGACCGATGATAACTACATTCGGCACGTACCTGTTGAAACCTTCCGCATCCAAAATCGTGGAGGGAAAGGGCTCAAGGGGGTTGCGACGAAAGATGAAGATTCCCCACAATCAATCGTCACTTGCTTCAGCAAAGATCGGCTGTTGATCTTCACCAATCTCGGTCGTGTCTACGGTTTGAAAGCATGGGAAACGCCCCAAGGTAGCCGACATAGTCGTGGTACGCATATCCGTAACCTGCTAGAAAATCTGCAAGAAGGCGAAGATATTGTGAGTATTCTCCCAATTTCGAAGGACATTGTTGATGACGTCACCGAGAGATGTATCAAAGTCAAACTGGAGGAGGGTGAAAAACGCCCAAGTTCCGGCTATTTCCTCTTGTTTGCAACCAAATTGGGTCTCATTAAGAAAACGGATTTACACGAATACGTGCGTATCAACCGAAATGGAAAATATGCATTGAGATTCAAGTTAGAGAATGATTCATTGGTCAATGTTCAACAAAGCGTTGATACGGATGATGTTGTGATGATTTCGACGACTGGGTATGCAAGTCGGTTCAAATGTGAAGCCATTCGAACCTCTGGTCGTGTGTCTGGTGGTATTTATGGAATCAAGGTTGCCGACCGAAAGGGATCTGGAGGTGGATTTGTCGCAGGTATGCTTGCAATGAGTGACTATGATTCTCAAATTCTGACCATTTCAAAATATGGGATGGCCAAACGAAGCCGACTTGGAACGGCCGATCGAATCCCCGATCTCGATCGTGATGGCAACGAGCGATTCGATGATGATGGAAATCTCAAGGTGATGACCGACGGTTATCGTTCAACCAATCCAGGTGCAAAAGGTGTACGCACCATGAAATTGGACGAAGAATATGCGGACGAACTTGTCAGTGTACGTCGAATTCCTGATCTTGATGACAATCTTTTCGTTCTTACAAAGAAGGGTATGATGATTCGTCTTGCTGTCAATCAGACGAAGGAAACGTCTGGAAAGTCGACACGCGGAACACGTATCATGGAATTGAGAAACAAGGACAAAACTTCCTTTACAGACGAGATTATCTTCACTGCACGCCTTCCTGCAGAATTAATTGAACAAGATGAGTTTGATGCAATGGATACGGACGGAGACGGTGTTGTTTCGCGAGAAGAATTCGAGGCTGCACAAGCGGCAAAGGATGAATCAGTGATGGAAGAAGAATGAAACGCCCGCATCGACGAGTTCAAACATGACTCATGACTGGTCGGTGTGTGCGGGGTTCTACCCTGTAGGTGAATTGTTATGGATGAGCGTTCATTGATTTACGATTGGAACACGATTGAATACGAGTTTAACCGTAACCCAAACAACCATCCGCATGGTGTTTGGTTTGATGATGAAACATTGCGCGATGGTCTTCAGAGTCCTTCTGCCAGAAACCCGACCATTGAACAGAAGATTGAACTTCTCGATTATATGGAAAAACTTGGAATCCAAAAAGTCGATCTTGGTCTCCCCGGTGCAGGGCCATTCCATGTCGAGCACATCGATGCGATGCTCACTCATATTACCGAAAACGATTATCAAATCCGTCCAGGTGCTGCAGTCCGAACCCTGATGCAGGACATTGAACCACTTGTTGAATTGCAAGATAAGCATGGCATTCCTATTCAAGCATCAGCTTTCCTTGGAACCAGCCCAATTCGCCAATATGCTGAAGGATGGACCATGGAAAAACTTCTCTCTACGATGGAAAAGGCAGTCTCATTCGCTGTTGAGAACGATGTTCCAGTCATGTTTGTTACTGAAGATACAACACGTTCGAATCCTGAAGATATCAAGATGATCTATCAACGAGCCATGGAACTCGGCGTTCGCAGAATCTGCGTTTGTGATACGTGTGGTCACGTCACTCCAAACGGCGTAAAGAAATTGCTTACATTCATTGATGAAGAAGTCATCAAGGATGGAGGATATGACCGACGAGACATTGAGGTTAACTGGCATGGCCATCAAGATCGAGGCCTAGGTGTTGCTAACAATATCGCAGCCGTAGAAGTTGGTGCAGATGTTGTCCACGGTACTGCACTAGGGCTGGGAGAGCGAGCAGGCAATGCCCCTCTGGATCAAACATTGGTCAATCTCAAACTCATGGGGGCTATTGACAATGATCTTTCAGTTCTTGGCGAATACATGCAAAAAGCCCACGAATATACAGAAGTTCCATTGCCTCGAAATTACCCAGTCTTTGGACAAGATGCATTCGAGACAGGTACTGGCGTGCATGCTTCTGCAGTCATTAAAGCCATGAAGAAAGGAGATCATTGGCTCGCAGATCGAGTATATTCCGGTGTTCCTGCAGGCGAATTCGGGCTTGAACAAGTTATTCGAATTGGTCATATGGCCGGCCGTTCAAACATCATTTGGTGGCTTCAGCAGCGTAATTATGAGGTGACCGATGAACTCGTAGCTCACTTGTTTGAGGTTGCGAAATCTCAACGTCGCTTGATGGATGATACTGAAGTTGTTGAAGCGATTGAAGCATTTCAGAATTAATTCTCTTCTGTCGGCTCAAGCATTAAGTAAAATGCTCAAGATGATGATCTGAGAGCATGCCCAAACCTTCCAATTTTGAAATTATGGAAAAGGCCAGAGAGATGGGCTTGAAATTGAGTGAGGATGGAAAAAGTTGGGTGCCAATTGATGAAATAGTCGTTCAATTACCGCCTCCACGACATCCTGCTTACATCCCGGGAACCACTCGTAAAATCCTAACTCGTATCATTTTCTGGACGATCATTTGTTTCCTTTTTGCAGCACTTGCGGGCATGTTTGCCCGAAAATTAGTTGGAGGAGTTCTTGAAGTGTTCTGTCTTTTCTTCGTGCTACTTCTTAGTAGTGGAGGAAGTGGATGAAGTTTGTTCTAACCAACTCAAGAATTGTGATCTAAGCTTCTTCCTCTTCAGAATGATCGTCCCTGTTTACTTCTTCGAGGGTCGCTTCCAGCCATCCGCTGTCAACGCTTCCACCATCCCACTCGCCACGAACTTCGACTTCGATTTCTTCTTCTTCTCGCCATACGGGTTCTTCAAGCGAACCTTGTGTAATAAATCGCCCAAATCCATCGACCTGTTCTTCGAGCAGCGACATGTGTTTTGATACAGGTAAGAAATGGCCAACAGGCATCCCTGCTGCAACGAAAGGATTGGTTGCAATACAGATCATCAAACCATCTTCTGGTGCGAGAATATCGACAGAGAGTCCAGGTGTTGCTGGATCTGAGATGCGCGCAACAACATCGCCCTCTTTCATGATTGAACCACTATCGACAAACAAATCAAGCAGTCCTCCTTCTCCTGCTCGAAGCCATGTTGAACCACTCGCAAGCATTCTGAACCGAGGGCGATGCGGCTTACCTGGGACCATTTTCAGTTTTCGCAGCACATTCATGACACCATGGACTGCGACTTTTACAGAGGTTTGATCGAGCCAATTCGCGCCACCGCCTTCATAGGTAATCGCAGGGATGTCTTCCATATTCGCATGATTTCTAAGCGAACCTTTCGGTGGCTTTGAATCAAGAAGTATCTCGATTCCAAATGCTTTGGCTAAGATGTTTGAACCTGCATGAGCCAAATCGACTCTGAGTTGTGGCATGTTCGAACGACCTTTCCCTGCGCTATGTAAGTCGATGATTGCATCTGAATCTTCGACCAAATAGCGCCAAACTTGAGCTGCAACCCGTCTTGTGGAGGATCCTTTTGCGTTACCTGGAAAATTTCGATTCAGGTCTCGACCATCTGGAAAATATCGTGACTTCGATCGATAGCCTGGCATGTTGACAACTGGAACGATGCGTATTGTCCCTGCAAGTGTTTCGGGATCGAGCGTTTTTTCGGGATCAGTAAATGCAGTACTGAGGAGGTGAGTGCAAGCAGAGGGGCCCGTCAATTCATCTCCATGCATCCCTCCAAGAATGGTTATTGTGGGACCGGGTCGCTTCCCGTGAATGATGGTGACAGAGGTTGACCATGGATCGCCAATACTAACTTCGAGCAAGGGAAGTTCGATAGTACGTATTGCCCCTTTTTTGACCAATTTCCTGTAAAACCGATAATCACTCCATTCAGAAGCACGATCCCATTCAGCACGGTCCTCGACCTGATGTTCAGCAAGCGCTTTCTGAATGGCTCGTCTTCGGTTGCGAGAAAGTTCGTGTGCAATTCGCACAGGCTTTCTTTTCTTCTTTGGAGCCATGTTTCCACTCTCACTCGAGACCTGCGACAAGATCGGCTAGAACTGCATCAACATCACTTGCTTTCGTTACACCTGATGCAAGAAGAACGCCATGTGCACCCAACTCGACAGCGGTGCGAACATCCTTCCCATCTTTGACACCAGCGCCGCAGAGAACGCGTACATTCGAGTTGATGTTTTGCACAGCAGCAACGGTATCTGAAACGATGGCAGGGTCTGCAGTTGTAACCGAGATGTCACCACCAATCAATTCAGGTGGCTCGACGGCGATAAAGGTCGGTCCAAGTTCTGCAAGACGGTGTGCTTCATCAACGTCAGCTGCACAAGCACAGATTGGGAAGTCATCAGGGAGTTGCTCCATCAATTCTTGGACATGATTCATCTCAACCTTGTGTTCAGCGTGATTGATGATTGTTCCTACTGCACCCCGTTCTATAGCGTTCTGAGGTTGAAGCCATCCTGTAAAGGAACCTTGACCAACTGGGTCGAGATGTTGACTCCAAATTTCGAGCGTAGGTGCTGCAAGTTTTACAGCATGGAGATCAAAAGCAGATACGACAGCAACCATTCGAACATGTTCATTTGATGCTCGTTCCATTGCTTGCGCAAGTTCAACCGCTTTCTCGCCCATGGCCGTTGCATAGGTTTTGAAGTTCACAACAATGAGAGGCTGCATGATTATCCCACGACCTAATTCTTCTTGATATCTTCCTTTCAATTACTCAACAATCGGCCATTGAGCGTCCGATAATACGGTATTGTCAGGTAGAATTGAGCCATGTTCGATGACGACATTGTTGAGGATACAATCCTCGCCGATGGTCGTATCTCTTCCGACCAAGGTTTCAGTTAACTTTGAATTTGATCCAATTGTGACATTTTCCAGCAAACTGCAATTGGTTAAGGTTGCGGAATTGATTGTTGCGCCCTTGGACAACATTGTATGTTCAACAGAACTCTTTGCATCGACGTTAATCGAATCATCAGCATACCAATTCGTGTCCATTCTTTTTCCAGTGTTCCATCGCTTGTTAGCAATACTTGCTTTGACGCCCATCGACCAACTCTTCGGAGTCCCTGCATCGATGAAATAACCCTCAAATGAGAATCCGTTGAGTTTTCCTTCTTGCGCCAAGACCGGGAAGACATCGCGTTCAAGCGAACTACGGCCTTTAGGTATGTAATCAAAAATTGACTCTTCAAACAAATATGAACCCGCATTGATAAGATTTGAGAAGACCTCTTCTTTCTTTGGTTTCTCTTTGAATTGTGTAATTCGCTGATGTTCATCCAATCCAACAATGCCGAATCGAGTTGGATCCTCAACTTCCCAGAGCGCAAGGGTGCCTATGCCACCATTTTTCTCATGTAAATCAATCCCAACCTGCATATCAAGGGATGAAATGATGTCTCCATTCAGGCAAACAAATCGGTCGGAGATCACATCGCGACAGTTTCCAAGTGCCCCTCCTGTCCCCAGTGGCTCGGTTTCTCGTACAATTGTAACATCATAAGGGACATCTGCTTGCTTGAAGTATGCTTCAATATCATCGACTTTGTAACCACCTGCAACGACGACTTCGTCGACGGTTTCGCTCGGTACAACCTCTACGACGTGCTCAAGCAAGGTCTTGTCCAACATCGGAAGAATCGGCTTCGGGATTTCATATGTCCACGGTCGTAGTCGAGTGCCAAATCCTCCGGCTAAAACCACAACCTGCATGCTTCACGGGCATTGTTTTTGTTTTTCAACTTGTAGTGTCGATGCCATGAGTGGCCGAGATAACTCTGCCGCACAGTTCAAAGGCGTTCTTTGATTCGCAAGATTTAGTGATACAATGAACATTCACGAATACCAAGGTAAAGCATTGTTCAAAGCGAATGGCGTCAAGGTTCTTGATGGCGTTCACTGTACAAGTGTTGATGAAGCACTCAGCGCCTATGATTCACTTAACTCAAAGGTTGTTGCTGTTAAATCCCAAATCCATGCAGGTGGTCGAGGGAAAGGAAATCTCTACTGCCCAAATACTGGAGACCTCTTGATGGAAGGTGGCGTAAAAATTGCTTTTTCACGAGATGATGTCGAGACCTATGCAACCAACATTCTTGGACACATTCTCGTTACCAAGCAAACCGGTGAAGAAGGTAAAATCGTCAATCACTTGTATGTAGAATCCGGCTGCGATATCGCGCACGAGTACTATCTTGCACTTCTCGTCGATCGTGAGAAGAAATCCGTTTTGATCATGGCTTCAACCGAAGGCGGCATGGATATCGAGGAAGTGGCCGAAGAAACGCCTGAGTTGTTGCATAAGGTCAACGTTGACCCCAACGCTGGCTTGATGGGCTATCAGATACGCGATCTCGGCCTCGCACTCGGGCTTTCAGGCGCTGCGCACAAATCATTTGGAAAGATGCTTCGTTCCTTGTACGCATTGTTTGTGAAGGAAGACTGTGCAATGGTCGAAATCAACCCGTTGGTTCGTACCGGAGGGGATGAGATGGTTGCTTTGGATGCGAAGGTGAGTTTCGATGAGAATGCCGAATTCCGACACAAAGATTGGGATGAAATTCGTGATCTTTCCGAAGAAGAGGACGTCGAAATCCGTGCGAAGGAAACGGGCCTTTCATACGTCAAACTTGATGGAAACATCGGTTGTTTAGTGAATGGCGCAGGTCTTGCTATGGCCACAATGGACGTTATCAAATTGTACGGTGGAGAACCTGCAAACTTCCTCGATGTTGGCGGCGGTGCCAATGAGGAACAGGTTAAGACGGCCTTCTCGATTATTCTTGAAGATCCAAACGTCAAAGGAATTCTTGTCAACATCTTTGGTGGAATCATGCGATGTGACATTATTGCACGTGGCGTCATAGCTGCTACCGAAGCCCTCGATCTCAATGTACCGCTTGTTGTACGTTTGGCAGGAACCAACGTCGATGAGGGCAAAGCAATACTCGCTGCGTCAACATTGAACATTCATCCTGCTGATGATTTGGCAGAAGGTGCTCAAAAGATTGTACAATTGATCGGAGGTGAGATCTGATGGGAATTTGGATTGAAGAAAATGCAAAGGTATTGGTTCAAGGAATCACAGGAAAGCAAGGTATGTTCCATGCCGATAAGATGGTTGAATATGGAACCAACATCGTTGGAGGATGTACTCCAGGTAAAGGCGGTCAAACCGTTGAATTGCAAGGAAAGCCCTACCCTGTTTGGAATTCTATGTTCGAGGCAATTGAAGCAACAGACGCTGATGCAACCGTCATTTACGTACCCCCGCCATTTGCAGGAGAGGCCATCATGGAAGCAGCAGATGCTTTTGACCAAGTGAAAGGCGAAGGGGTTGTTGTCTGCATTACGGAAGGAATTCCAACATTGGACATGGTCAAGGCTGTTGCCTTTGTCGAGAACCGTCCTGGTGTACGACTGATTGGACCGAATTGTCCTGGAATCATTACTCCAGGTGATGGCGGTGGTGCAAAGATTGGAATCATGCCTGGGCACATCCACGCAAAGGGTCGAATTGGAATCGTTTCCAAATCGGGTACCTTGACGTACGAAGCTGTTGCTCAAACAATGAGCATTGGTGAGGGGCAGTCGACTTGTGTGGGTATTGGGGGCGACCCAGTGAATGGGACTGGTTTCATCGATTGTCTTGCGGCCTTTGAAGCAGATTCGCAAACAGAAGCCATCGTCATGATCGGAGAAATTGGCGGTAATGCTGAACAGGAAGCAGCCGCTTGGGCCAAAGAGAATGTTACCAAACCAATTGTTGGATTTGTTGCAGGTGCCACAGCACCTCCAGGTAAGCGAATGGGGCATGCGGGGGCAATCATCTCTGGTGGAAAGGGAACTGCAGAAGAGAAATTCGAAGCCTTCGAAGCTGCAGGAATTGCGTGTGCGAAAGATCCTTCTGAACTTGGTGCAGTCCTTCTCGAAGCGTTGAAGAAAGCCGGATTGAGAAACGAGTGATATGAGCGAAGAGAGAAGAAACGAACTTCTCGCCCATTATGCTCAGAATGCCATCGACCTATCTTGGCTTCCATCTCCAAATCAACATTCATATCGATGGAAAACCATTGAAGGAAGATGGGTAACTGCTCGTCGACGTATCAGAAATCATCAGACATTGATGAAAGCAATTGGAAGGAATGTTGTTAGCGATCTTTACTTCTCAACTTCGAGGTGGTTGGACCCAATCGATTTACCTCGACTTCGGGATAAAGAACGACCGCACCCAATTCTTCTAGATCATCTCATTGTCTTCGACATTGACGTTGCCCCATTGAGTCTAAAGAACCTCGAAAAGGCTCAACGAATTGCAATTGAATTACACAACTATCTGCAATCTGATTTGACGATTGAATTCCTGAGTGCCTCGTTCTCTGGCAGCAAAGGATTTCACCTTTTTTACCTCGATCTCGAGAGGGAAAAATTTGCAATCGAGGACCCAAAGCAGCGTGAAGAAGGTGTGCGAGATCATCGTAAACAATTACTTACTAGAGTCATTGAAGAGGGTTTTGAAGTTGATCCGCGTGTGACTGCTGACACTCGAAGAATCATCAGATTACCTGGTTCAGTTCATGGAACAACGGGCTATCAGTGCACAGCACTCTCATTGGAACAAATCAATCAACCAATCAAAGAACTTCTCAAGATGATTCATAGAGTTGAATCTGCACAAAAAATCCCCAAACGTGCAAAAGCCAAGAAGAAAGGTGAGAAAGCCAAGAAACAGAAGAAGGCAGAACCTCAAGCCGAAATACAAACGAGGCAAACGCACATGGTTGAAGCGAGCACGCACATATCAGGAACGAAAGATCGTTCAGTTCTCTTTTTCTGGCTTCCTCTTTCATGGGGTGAGCCTCAAAAAGCGATGGAGAGGGCTGTTCAATTGATGGAGGAGGAAGATCTAGGAATATGTTCATTCTGGCAACAAGGAGAACGGATTTTGATGCTTTGTCCAAAAGCACTCACACTTGCTCAAGTAATCAAAATGTATTCGAGGAATGGATTGAATAAACGTGCATCGATATTGAAGGAACGAGAGCATGATTGGATTCGAATATCCAGTGTTATGTCTGAAGATGCAGAATGGAGCCTCGAACTTGAACCCATTGGATTATTTGGTCAGGCACGAAATGCGAAGCATGTGTATTCCCAATCACATCTTGAACTTGAGAAACGAATGGGAATTCATCGTAGAATTGATGCTTCTGTAACGCTCGCTGGAAGCCTAGAACCGACTTTGAGACTTTCTGTTCGGCAATGAATCTTTATACACCGTGTCGGTGTAATAGAAATGTCTCCAATGGAGTCTTCGGACAATGACATCTCTTGCGATGCAAGTACCATTAGACCCAACCGGTCATGGCGCTTGGAGACAGCGCCATGACCAACTCGAGGTGTGAATTTTGGCTGAAGGGAAAAAACGCAGATTCCTTCCTTTCTACATAGCAGCGATTATTCTATCCAGTGTAAGTTCAGATTTTGATTTTGGAATTGGGGTTGGCATTGCGTGGGTAATGCTCATTTTTACATCACTTACCCATCTTGTTGTCAAAATTATGTCTGTTCAAAACCAAATCCAAGGAGGCATGCATCCATCAGGTTACCAACCCAATGCACGACCTGTTCAAAGGAGAGCTTATGGCCGTACTACGCATTATGATCAGATGGTTCGAAAACTTCAGAGTCAACCTCTACAAGGATTGAGCGCAGACCAAGCTGCAACACAATACGCTTCCTTCTTTAATGGAGGTCGTAAAGCATCCCAGCCTTTCTTTTCAAATCCACAGGTGCAGGCCGTGCTTGGAATCATGCCAACTCAAGCCACACAAGTCACCAACTCCCAACCAGCAAAACCTGTGACTGCTGAATCGGCAGCAACTGGTGCGTTTTGGTCGAGCATGCCAGAATCAAGTGAACCTGCTACAGAAGTGTGTGGAAATCCAACCTGCACAACGCCAGTCAACGTATTTGATTTCCGTTGTTTCAAATGTAGGAAGCGCTTCTGTGCGGCTTGCAAAGGTAACAAAATCACCTGTCCTAGTTGTTCATAGGAAAATCTGCTTCTTGTGGATTGAATTCTTTGGCCCAAGGTTTTGTTGTTGGATTGCTTCAAGCCGTTGTTTACCATCTGCACTATGTGCATAGAATAATTCAGCAGGACTGATGAACTCCTGCCAATATCTCAAGAAGAGATCTGCATCCTCTCGCTTACCAGCTAAGATTTTAGGAACTGCGTGGTACATGACAAGCCTTGACTCAATGGGGCGTAGATATTTTGCTAACACTTCGGGCAGGAGTTTTGTTAACCACGTATCGTTGAAGAATTTGGAATATCTTGAGATGACATAGCGAGGATTTTCCAGTGGACCTAATACTTCTCCAAGTGCTTCGGTGAAGATTTTTGATTCCTCTTCTGTACTGTTGACAAGGTGCATCCTCAACCAACCGCCTCCACGGTCGCCGCCAGATGCTCTGCAACTATTGGAAATATGTCCTGCATGAATGAGGCTGTTTGAAACAACCAATGCCATGGCTTGGACAAGGGATTGCTGATTCCAAACTTGGTTCGAACCAAATTTGAATCCTGAACCCAATCCAAAGTTATCATCGTTTGATTTTGTTTCAACCGCAGCTCTTGGATGTGCACTGAATGGCTGCCCGATGCCCCATAATTTACGTGTCTTGTCCCGATTCCTTGACCGCATGAGCATTTCTTCATTGAACAAAACCATGCCCTCGCTGATACCTTCAGGTTCAGCTTCTGTGAAGGCTGCATGAACGTGCCCTACGCCTTTTTCGATGGCTCCATCATCACAAACACCGTAGAGTTGTTTGTGTTTCTTTTCAAAACGATGGTAATCCTTGAATCCATTTGTGAATTCATCTGCAAAACAAATCACGTCCCAGTTGTTGGCAACCTTTCCAGGCCAATCTTTGTCCAATCGCATTGATCGACCACGAAGTTGATTGATGCTCATGCTGGTTGTAACAGTGGTCAGGTCCACAAGAACGTTGATTTTTGATGCATCCCAACCTTCGCCTAAGAGCCCGCGTGTTCCAATCAAACACTTTGTCAGTCCTTGTTGGAAGAATTCTGTAATCATAATGGAATAATACCTCGGAATCCAATCCTTCCCTCGACCGATAATAACGTAGTATGTGTCTTCATGACGTGCTCTTAATTCGATGTCGAGATTACGTTCAGCAATCCATGCTCGAGCCGTTGAAAGAAACCGTTCTGAAAGATCATCATCTATCAAAACGGTACTCCCTGTCATAAGAATGGGGTCAAGGAGGTCACCTGAGTCGCATTGAACAAGTGCCCTAAATGCTGCAATTGCACCACCTGCTTCATCATCCATCACACCTTCAACCAAGGTTGTAGCGGATGTTTTCTCAAAGTCTGTGACGATGACTGCACGAATATCTGATCCGAGCGATTGCATTTCAGTGGAAATGATTTCTGAAAGCGCCTCAATCTTTGTCGCAGCATATGCCATAATTCTACCAACTGGAGACGCACAGGGGCGAATTCCAGTTTCGGTAATTTGCATCCCTAGCAGCCGAAGTCGACTGGTAAGTGTCTCACCTTTCTTGTGGTCCTCTTTCAACTCCGATCGCCGTAGTCCATGCCGTACATATCGATCCAGAACAGGACGCAAATAGGCCATTCGGCCCCATTCAGAACCCATGTATTTAGGAACCTCAGGTGGAAGATTTATGTTATGATTTTTGAGATAGATTCGTGCAGCAACGCTGAACACTTCGTTTCGTTTTGCATACGTCCCCCATGTGACGGACCTTCCTCCGGGGAGTATTTTCTCATCGAGTTGTTGATACACCCAATCCTGTAATCGCGGAACACCGTTTTGGTAAGCAG
>JASLVI010000027.1 GCA_030741455.1 Candidatus Poseidoniaceae archaeon
GGTATCGAGTACTTCGGTCTCTACTGGCACTTTGTTGATTTGGCTTGGGTCGTCATCTTCCCAGCATTCTACTTGTATTGAGGTGATATTATGGGCGAACACAAATTGATTATGGGCAAAGACATTTACTTCTGGAACTTCATCGTCTTGATGATTTTCACATTGTTCGAAGTTGGAGCAGTCTTCTTTGAAGAGGTACCAGGAACGGACATTCCAGTCTCGATTACAGCCGTATGGGCGATTCTCATCGTTGTTGGTATCGTGAAAGGATTCGGCATTGGTGCATTCTTCATGCACCTTTGGGATGATCCACGCATCTACCTGCGCGTTGCATTGTTCCCAACACTGTTTGTTCTGTTGATGCTTTGGGGCATTGGCCTGTCCAACCCTGAAGGTGTTACGGGACTTCCAGGATGGTGCACACCAAACTGGGACTCACTCGTCACTGAGCGTTAAATTCTGAAACACGCCTGTGTAATATTAATTGCAGATTGTGCGATTAATACGCTGCTTTAAGATGCGTAATCCATTCGCATTGACACGGTGATTTCAATGATGAGCATTTCAGGGAAGAAAATCAGGATTCTCTCAACGTACACGGTTGTTGCATGTTTGATGTCTGTTGCACTGATTGGTGCGCCTGTTTCCGCATACAACGGAATTCAGTTGAACAGTGGTACTGTTGGCAATTTCTCGCTAGTTGATCAAAACAATTCAGAATACAAGCTGTCCGATGCGACTGAAGAAATCGTTATCGTTTCCTTCTTTTTCACCCGATGCCCTGACGTTTGTCCAGTGATTACGCAGAATCTTAAATTGGTGCATGACACACTTCCAACAGAACTCAAGGACAAGGTCGATTTCGTTTCCGTTACACTTGACCCGAAATACGACACGCCTGAAGTTCTCACCGAATACATGACCAAGCATGGCGTTGACTGGCCACATCTCACTGGGCCGACGGAAGATGTCAAGAACGTCTGGGACAAGTTCGCCATCTATACAGAAGAATACGTCATTGATCCACACGATGATAACATCAGCGATATGGAAGGAAAGGTTCACGATTCAAGCATCGTCTATGTTCGTCCAGATGGAACTGCAGAGGAACTGATGTACCTTCCAACAGGTTTGACATTGACATACGCAGCCGCTGATGAAGCAGGCTGGACAGTCAACGCATCGCAGGGTCAACAAGGCATGAGGGTCGATGGAATCAATGGCTATGATGCTCCTGAAGATTACAGTTGGTGGTGGAGTCCCAAAGTGTTTGATGAAGCCAAACAACGATGGGTTGATGCTCCGTCAACCATCGATGGCGTCAATGCATTGGAAGAGGCCCATCTCGGCTGGTATGCTACTGGTTCGAACCTGAGCCTCCTCAATCCTCCAAGCGGTGATGCACCGAGTGTGCAGGTGGTCTTCCCAGATAACACAACAGCGTCCACCAATGTTTCCTCATTCACTGGATACCATCTTACCCAAGGTGCCTTTGATGGTGCAGACATCGATGTTGATATCGAAGATGGTTCATGGGGCCATTTCCTCAACAGCATTGACGGCGTCGCAGCACCAAGCGATTGGAGCTGGTGGTGGCAACTCCACACATGGAATGAGACGTCGAGTGCATGGGAGGATGCCCCCGTCGGCATGGATGACATCATCGAACCGAGAACATTAGCCTGGGCCTCCAATAACACCAGCAATGATGCCATTCCAGAACCGGGCTTCGCTGTCATTGAGGACAGTGAGTGCGATGGTCATGGCTGGATCATGGGATCAGGAAGCAGTGCACATTGCATGTGCGATGAAGGCTATGAATGGGCTGAAACCGATATGCTCACCTGTATACCAGTTGAATCAGAACCAGAATACACCGTTGGTCATTTTGCCTACACCTACATTCTCGATGAGGAAAAGAAGCCCCGTGTTCGATACGTCGATGATTCATGGCTTGCTTCCGATTTCGTTGAAGATGTTGTAAAACTCGCCGAACGTGAGGGCATCATTGGTGACGAATCCGAAGGTGTTCCATCCGTTGGCTTCCTCGTCTCTGTTGCTGTTGTCTCAATGGCTGCGATTTCTCTGCGCTCTAAATCTGAATAATCAAGGGAAAAGAGTTTGATAGAGAGCGTTGTGGCGAGACTACTGCGGAGGTCGCATAGCCAGGTATTGCGCCGGATTTGAAATCCGGTGTCTTATGACTCGGGGGTTCAAATCCCTCTCTCCGCGCCATCCATTTCAAGAGAAGCATTCACAAACTCTAGGACCTCTCGACGGCATATGGGCCGAGGGTTGCTAGGCATTCTTCTTGCATCCACCATTTTGCTTGCTGGATGCCTTGCTCCAGTTTCACCAGATTGGGGCGACGACCTTTCCGTTGAACGAAATGGCGACGGTACCTTCACCTTCACCTCGTCACTCTCTGGTGACACCGTTGACGCACAATACGACGAAGTCGGTTGCGTGGACGGTGATATCGGCGTTGACAAAACAGGCAAGGTCAAGTTTGAGGGATACATGAGTGCAAGTCAAATCTATGATTCACACGACCCTAATTTGTTTGATGAGACCGCCTTTGGAGCAGGTGCAGCAGTGGCCATTCATTCGATGTCCTTTGATGATGCAAAGAAGATGCTTTCTGGTGAAGGCGAACGAGTGGATGTCAAAGATTGGAGCGATCCTGTTGCACCAGAAACCGGTGCAGGAACAGCGGATTTGGACAACCTTCCAAAGGATACGAACAGCAAGTGGTTCGTACTCGGACTAATTCCTGCAAGTGAGAACATCAACGATGGATTTGCAGCACTTGGAAAGTATCACCAGCCGATTCGAGTTACAGGCTACCTCGTTCAGGATGAGTCTGGACAGAAGGGAACTGGTACCTACATGAACGACAAAGATTTCACCAGTGATTGTGTCGGTAAAATCGATTCTCAGAACATCTTCCAGAAGTATGTTCTCGTTACAAAGATCGAACTCGCTGATACTGTCGTAAGCCTTGATGGAGAACACGATGATGAATACACCTTTGGTGATGTAGCAATTCTTGGGCGAACAGGATTCGTTCTCTTCCTCCTCATTGTCGGTATTGGTGGCGCTGTTGGTTCCTACATGTATTCCACAATGCGGTTGAGCATGAGCGCCCGTAGCATCGCCCTTACACTGCTTGGAAAGGAAGGTGTTGAAAAAGCGGCACAGGCTCAAAAAGATGCGAAGCAGTCTTCGATGACAACACCAGATGTACGTCAAACGGAAGAACGTAAACCAGCCAAGGAGCCTCCGAAGCCGAAGAAATCAAAGAAGAATGAAGACGATGGTTTTGGATCCTTCTCAATCGATAGTGCCCTCGGTGGTGGAGAATCATCGACCAGCCGTTCAGAATTTGGTTCTGGTAGTTCTGGTAGTTCCGTCGTCACTTCCGATCACGCCAAGCGCGTCGAAAAAGAGATCGTGAACAGTGAGCCATTCGTTCCACCGTCGTCGACCTTTGGCGGTGGTGCACCCGTTTCCAGTTCAGTCTCCTCAGCGCCAACATCTGTACCTTCGTCATCACGATCGTCCAGTCCAGCGAAAACCTCTGAACCTGCGGAGAAGACAAAGCCTCGACGTCGAAGAGCTGTCCGTAAAACCAAAGCCGAACCTGAGCCTGAAGAAGAGCCTCAACAAGATGAGAAAGCGTTCTGGCAAGAAGAAGAGGAAGAATTCTCGGACTTCAGTTTCTAAGCCCAAGATACGTTCTTTGCACCACGCATCACGATTTGGTCATGATGCCACTCGAGTGTTGCTGGCAATTGCAGCAACGGTTCTCCATCGGCTTGAATGTAGGTTGGATGGCCAACGGGAACATCGGATGGGTTACCATCTTGGTCGATTGGACGAAGTGAGACTCGCTTAACATCGATTTGCTCAATACCCCATTTTCCTACGTGCTTTCCTTTCTTGACAGGACCCATGAGAGAGAGCATTTGCAATCGACTCAAACGATAAGCGAGGACGATTGAACCATCCTTGCGAGTAGGATGCATGTTCGGAACAACTCGATAGCCTCCACCAAAGGTTTCGCCTGTGGCCACCGTCATCATGGTCAGATCATGAATCGATGGTTCACCATCATCCAAGGTCAACTCAACTTTCCTTCTTGGCCAGAATGGAATGGTGGTGACACCAAGGTAGGTGTACTTCTTCGGACCCTTGATCCACTTTGCACGTCGTAGTTTTGCACGACTGATCGCAGAGGTGATTCCAGCATCCGACTCAAGGAAGACCCATCGAACCGTACGTCCTTCGTGAACCGGTTCACCATCCCAATGATTCGAGGGGGGTGATGGATACCCATCCAACGTTGGGGCTGCTACGCCTTCCAATCGCCATGCACCACAACTTCGATCAACACCGTTCATGAGGATGTCAATCGCATCATTGAGTTTGTTTCGAGGGATGCCATGGGTAATACAATTGTCGTTTCCTGAACCAAATGGAATTTGCCCTAGTGGAATCTTCGAACCGCGAAGTGCAGAAGCCACTTCGTGAACGATTCCATCACCGCCTACGGCTACGACGAGCGGTGATTCATCTCCATCTGATTCGATCTCTTTCCGGATTTCGTGAGCGAGTTCTGCACCATGTCCGATTCGCTCTGTCATGTGCTCAACGACTTCAAATCCCTTCTCAGTCAATCGCTTTTTGATGCCAGGCCACGCCTTTCCACAACGGAAGTCCCGACTTGCAGGATTGATGATGAAATGTGCCTTGACCATACGGTTTCCTGAATCTTGCACAGTTTCAATGTATCCATGGTTGAACGAACAGACTCATCAACTCGATACCTTTCGGCATCGATGAGGACCATCCATGTGGACCAAGGAAGACGAGGCTTTCATGCAACATGCACTTGATGTTGCAGAGCGAGGTAGGGGGCGTGTTGCACCCAATCCATTGGTCGGTTGCGTTCTTGTCAAAGAAGGTGAAATCATTGCAGAAGGTTGGCACGATCATCTCGGAGGACTTCATGCCGAACAAATGGCCATTCACGATGCTGAATCGAAGGGGAAGTCCCCGAATGGTGCAACCGCCTATGTGACGCTTGAACCATGCAATCACTACGGTCGTACGCCTCCATGTACCGAAGCATTGCTTTGGTCGGGTGTTCAACACGTCATCGTCGCCCATCCTGATCCAAACCCAACAGTTCGTGGAAAAGGCTTCCAAGTCTTACGAGACGCTGGAATCTCTGTTGAATCAGGACTTCTCGAAGAACAAGCTGCTGAACAAATGAAACCGTTTCTTCACTGGTGCGAGCATCGACGTCCAATCGTTACGGTCAAACTCGCTGTCGATGCTAACGGTTCTGTGGATGATCGCTCAGGAGCGCCTCAACGTTTCACCAGTGAAGCCTGTCTCGACGAAGTCCATCGCCTGCGGATGGATTGTGATGCAATCCTTGTCGGTGCGGAAACAGTAGAGCGAGACAATCCATCCCTCACCGTTCGACGAATCGAGACAGAACGTCAACCACTCCGTGTAATTCTCGACCCGCAAGAACGAACCAATCCGAATGCAACCGTGTATACCGATGGTCATGAAACCGTCCAAATCGGAGCAGATTACAACGGATTACTTCCTCTTCTCAATCGCTTAGGCGATATGGAAAAGCAACGACTGCTCATCGAAGGAGGTCCAACGACCATCCATTCATTCCTCATTGAAGGATTGGTGGACGAGTTTTATCTTGTCCAAAGCACCATCGTCCATCAACAACCCGTTCCATCAAACATTGACGAACGGTTACTCGTATGGGCTGGTTTAACACTCGATCGAACAGAATCCTGGGGCGAAGAATCCGTCCAAGTTTGGAAACGAAAGCCTACGCAACAATGTGAATAAAAGCGGGCGATGCAGGATTCGAACCCACGTCTCCGGCTCCGAAGGCCGGAAGGATATCCAGACTACCCTAATCGCCCAATCCTTCCGAGTTGGCTCCCCTTTTTCAATGAGTTGGCTCGCAAGGTTGAGCCTTACTATCAAAAGCCATCTAATGCGAACACAAAGAACACAAAGAGAACGGCTGGGATGATGAATAAAGCGAGCGTGACGTAACCGAGAACGTATCCAAACACACCTTGCGTTCGACCGACACCACCGAGTTGGAGAGCGTTGCTGGCCCCTGAATGGCCGAATGCAATTCCAAGAATACCCAAAAACCAACTAAAGAAACAGAAAAATGGGAGCATAAATCCAAGAAACGTTAGACTGAACCCTGAAATCCCAAAGATCAGCCCTAATGTTGCAGTCGTATTCGTAACCGGTGCATTGTGAAAATGCTGATTATTCACATAGGCTTGAGGTTGCCCCGTAAATGTTGGAGTCTGTTGAATCGGTTGCTGAATCGTTACCGATTGGATGGGAACGGATGCTGGACGCTGTTTTGAACCATCGGCCATAGCGTGCACTCGACATACGAGATAATCAACCTGTTCCCGTCAAACTGCTTTTGGTGCTGCTTGATTTACGGAATCTGAAACGCCTGAAGCATATCGTTCGAAATTCTCGTTGAACATGTTGGCGAGTTGATCGGCTGTTGCATCGTATGCATTCTTATCATCCCACGTTGTTCGAGGTTGCAAAACTTCGCTCGGAACATCTGGACAGGATGTTGGCACTTCGAATCCGAATCGCTCGTCTTTGACGTAGGCAACATCGTCGAGTTCCCCATCGAGTGCAGCGTTAAGCATGGCTCGAGTGTAGCGGATTTTCATACGCTTTCCTACACCATATGGCCCACCGTTCCAACCCGTATTAATGAGCCAGGCTGTCGAACCATGCTGCTCCATCTTCGCAGAGAGAAGGTCAGCATAGACACCTGGATGCATTGGCATGAACGGTTCTCCAAAGCAAGCAGAGAAGGTCGCTTGTGGCTCTTTGACACCTACTTCAGTCCCTGCGACCTTTGCAGTATAGCCAGAAATGAAATGGTAAGCAGCTTGCTCTGGCGTCAGTCGAGAAATTGGCGGGAGAACTCCAAAGGCATCACAGGTCAAGAAAATAACATTCTGCGGATGGCCACCGCGCGAATCCATCGTACGATTGTCGATGAATTCGATCGGATAGGAGCCTCGTGTGTTCTGCGTTTTGCTGACATCAGTAAAATCGGGTACGCCTTCCACATCGAGGACAACATTCTCGAGAACGGTTCCTCGGCGTCGAGTGGTTCCAAAAATCTCAGGCTCATCCTCTTCAGACAGATCGATGAGTTTCGCATAGCAGCCACCTTCGAAATTAAAGACACCATTCGCCCCCCAACCATGTTCATCATCTCCGATGAGTGCACGCTTCGGGTCTGCAGAAAGCGTGGTCTTTCCTGTACCGGAAAGACCAAAGAAAATCGCCGTGTTCTCGCCGTTCGTATTTGCAGAACAATGCATTGGAAGGATGCCTTTCTTTGGAAGAATGAGATTCATGACCGAGAAAATCGATTTCTTAATCTCACCAGCGTATCGTGTTCCACCGATGATAACTTCACCAGCAGCGTAGTTGACGATGACGAAACATTGCGAGTTCAGTGAGGCATCATCCGCTTCAAAGTGCGGTGCATGGAAAACGGTGAATTCTGGCATATGGGAGGCAAGTTCTTCCACCGATGGTCGGATGAACATATTTCTTGCAAAGGTACTGTGCCAAGCGTTGTGGGTGATGACGCGAATCGGAAGCGCTTCGCTCGGTTCTGCACCACAGGCCAAATCTTGAACGAACAATGCATCTTGTTTCGAGAGATAATCGATGACTTGCGCACGCATGCGCTCAAATGTACCAAGATCGGTCGAGACATTGACATCACCCCAATTTACATCGCCGTTTGTCGTATCTTCATCGACGATGTACTTGTCATTGGGTGAACGCCCTGTGCGCTCTCCTGTTTCGGTGACAAGTGCTCCATGAGCGCTCAAAACGCCTTCATTTCTTGACAATGAAATGTCGATCAGTGCATTGGTATCGAGGTTCCAATGAACCGTGCCTGTGGCGTTGATGCCATGAGCAGTAAGTGGGGTCGATGTCGGGGTGGAGGTCTCCGCCATGTTTGCGGCTATCGCGGACCATCTTTGTCCCTTTCTCTTCGACCATCATAAAATCAACATGATTGGAACAGGAGTGGAGAAGGTTTCAAACGGGACGCTGCTCGGACATAAGCATGGAGGAGAAGGTATCAGACCACGATGATGTGGAAGATGATGTTCTCCGCGCCAAAGAATTCCGCCGTGGAGGCGGAATAGATCTTGGCCAATTCATGATTCAAGATGTTGAAGAAGAAGTCGAAGAAGAGGAAATGGTTCTCGAACAAGAAGTCGACGAAGCTGTTGGTGAGATGGCTTCCTTTTTCGAAGGAGAAGGTGAACAATCCAATGAAGCAGGGTCCATCAAACGAGATGGGACCGTCGATGAAGCATCGGCACCGGATAGTGTCACGGACATGGCCGTTCATGGAGAGCGTCGACTAGGTTTCGGCCTTCTCGCAGGCATGGTCCTCGTATGGTCGGTTCTTGGCTGGGTCGTAGGTACGGCGTTGCCTCCCTTGATTGGAGGCCCTCTCCTCATCATCATGGGATTGTCTGGCCTCTGGGCCGGGGAAAAATGGATTCCAAACCCAACCATGCATCTCCTCGGAGTTACATGGGTCATTATTTCGATGAAGATTCTCTATGGTTTTGCTCTCGACGTCCATCATTGGGGTTGGTTGAATGACTCACCACTTGGAGCAGATCTTTCGCTTGGAATCTTCTTGTTGATTCTGATTGGCTTCAACATCCTCATTGCTCAACGTCACGATGATGATGCGATTGCTGCACAAGCAACGCTTGTTCTCCTCGCCCTCGGTAGTGCAACGGGTGCAATGTACGATGAAATCGGTGTAGCGGGGATGATTCTTCTCGGAACATGGTCCATGCATGGACTTGCTTTAGTGCGAAAATCGGGCAATCTTGCAAGTCTTGGTATCGCCGTTTCCTATCTATGGATTGGCCTGCACGCATTCTCCAACGATTGGACGATCGCAACCATCGAAATCGTATCCTTTGACGATGATCTCTTGCTCTTCATGTTGATGTTTGCTGTGACTGCAACCAATGCTGTTATCGCAACACAATTCCATAAGGCAGACAATTGGTTTTCTGCTGCTGCAAAGGCGCTTGGACTCGGCAAACCAGGTCTGTGGGCGATTTCTGTCGGTCTTGGAATGATTGGAGCATTGCTTTCAATTGCTGCAAATCGCGATGAAACAGGTTATGCGTTAGCACAATTACTGCTTTTGATGAGTGCTTTTGGCGGCTCATACTTGGCTGTCCGCGGTGTTGAATGGAAGCGCCTTGCGCCCTTCATTCTCTTCCCTGCACCGTTCTTGCTTGCACTTGTGATCCTTCTCAATCTTGAAGTGTTCACTCTCGATATTGCCAATCTAAGTGGTTACAGCATCTATGCGATTCTTACCGCACTGCTTACCTCGATTGCATTGCTGAGGAACCAGCAAGCCGTGTCTGACCATGTTTTGTGGATTGGGGGCATCGTCATCGTCATTCTTCTCACCATCCTTATTCCTGCTGAAACAAATGGCTGGCAACTTCTCGCATCGCAAGCAGCGGTATGGATTGGTATGGCTTGGCTTGGCGTACAACGACGTTCACCATCGATTTCAGGTGTTGCCGTCTTGATGCCATGGGCTTGGTTACTGATGTTCGCAACCGATGTTGAATCGAGAATGTTCTCCAACGATTTCATTCCTGTTAATTTGGACGAGCAACACGTTGCTGCTTGGATGCTGGTGTTGATTCTTCAGCAACTCTATGTCAATCTCAATCAAGGTCAATCGACGTTGAATCTCGCTGGAAGGCTTGCTGGACTAAGCGAACTTGGAGCGAGAGCACGCGATTCTGGTTTGTTGCAATTGTGGAATCTTTCCTTCATCCTCTCGATTGTTTCCGTTTGGGGCATTACTCGCGTTGGAGGGATGCCAGCCTGGGGATTGATTGGCGTCATGGCAGCCATTCTTGTTTTCCATGGAGCATTGGTTGCACTCGGTCAACATCGAGGTCAGCCACGCACCATGCTCGTTGTTTGGAGCATCTTTGCCATTCAGTTCGGTTGGAAGTTTGGACACACATCCATGTTTGCAGCTTCAATGGTTGCAGGCTGTTCGCTGATGTTGGCCCATACCGATCAATTCCTTGAGGAAAAGAACATCATCAAGCGTAATCAGAGCAACAACATCGTCACGTTCCAACTCTTGGTCATGAGTGCGTTGCTTGTCATACCTGCACTTCGCGACAATGCATCATTGGAATTGACCGATGCAGATTGGTTTCCACAAGCAACACAAGATGCCATCATGATGGGTCTGATAGGATTAGGGACGCTCTTCCATTTCTTGCGTCGCGTCACAAAAATGGACAAATTGTTGCCACCAACATTGGCGACTGTTACGATGGTTGGCGTGATGTTGTTTACCGGCGTCACTCTCGAAATTGAACTCCTTACAACCCTTGCATTGTTGAGTTTTGTTGGCTCTGGAGCCTATCTTGCAGTTCAAGGCGAGTGGCGCTCAGGAATGCGTTCTGTCGCTCGAAGAGAAGAGCGAATGAAAGCCATTGAAGCAAAACAACAAACACAGATCGCTCATGAGCAAAACTCGGATGAAACAGGTGTACAATTGATCGATCCGACCATGATCGAATTGGCCGAGAAACAGAAGAAGCGTTCCAAACGAGCGGGTTCGACGGGCGAGATGGATCTTGAACTTGGCGACATCCAACATCGACCAAGCATTGTCCTCTCATTCCTTGTTGTAACCATATTGACGTCCGTTTTCTTTGCCTATTTCAGCGGTTCAGGGCTCATTGCCTTGCTATTGATGGGGGGCATGTCCTTCCTGTTCATCAGTCTCGCTCGCTTGCGAGCTGATTCCCTTAATCTGAGATTGATCGATGTGTTGGGCGTTGAAATTCCAATTGCATTAGCGATGGCAGGATTGGTATTGGTTCATATTGCGGCTCGAATGACCCAAGGAACGATTCTGCTCGTCGAACAATTTGAGTTGTTGGCACTTCTTCTAGCATTGGTTGCTATGGGAAGTTTTTCCCTGGTCGGTCGTAATGACCTCGGCGTACGTATTCCAAACATCCTCGACATGATTGTTGGCTTACTGGTTCTTGACCGAATCATTGGTGTTCTCGCTGGAGGCGAAGTGCCTGTTCCAACACTTACCAACCCATTCGAATTCAGTGATGCATCATGGATGATCCCAGTCATAACAAACGAAGTTGTTCTCATCATCGCTGCCTTATTGTGGAATTGGGTTGAGCGAGAACGACGAAACCGAGGCTTGCAAGATCACCGAGGAGCGATGGGGCGTATCGCATACGCAGTATCCATTCTTCTGCTCTCCTTTGGCCCAGCAGCATTGCTTGCATTGACCTTGATGATTCGACGTGGATGGGAATGGAAACAACCTGCAGTTCTCATGGTCGGTTTCATCGTCCTCCCTATTGCATTGAACGAGTTGGTTTGGTGGATTGAGAGCGAATATGGTATTCCATTGTTTGAGATGTGGATGTCCTCAATCGTCATCGGTTTATTGGGCTTGATCGCTGGTGGAATTGCAACATATACTGAACGGGGTTTGTGGATTTCAGCATCGCTTTGGGTCGCTCAAGTCCTGTTCATCTTCTCAGGAATCCTTTCACCATCCTTGCTGTTGTTCGTTCTCCTCATCTTAGCGATGTCAGCGACTTCTTGGGTCATTGGTGTTTTGACCTTGCGAAGAGGTTGGCGAATCGTTGGATTCCTCAATCTCGTTGTTGCATGGATTGTAGCGAGTGTGTTGATCTATCAAGGCATGACTGCGCTTGCAGCACTTGCCTTGCTTCTGGCAACTGCTGTTCTGTTAGCGATCATCACCTATCTTACACAGTCGCGTGATGAACTTCTCGCCTCTCAATAAGCAATAGGATTGAAGGTTCGTAACAATAAGTTCTGAACAGAACGCATCAACAACATGGCATCAAAGCCTGGTTCCGATTCTGAAAATCTAAGACTGATGCTGGTTTTTTCTTGTGTTCCGCTGTTCCTCAAACCAAAACTTACGTCCATTCCATTGAGTTGACATCGTATCAGCATTAAATTGGCTTCACCTTCCAATACTGTTCGTTCCCAGTTCCCAACGTTTCCAGCGAGTTCGAGGTGTGTACGAATCATCGCTTCAACCGTATCTGAAAGTTCATTGCGGCCATCCCACATCCAACGATTGGGATTCTTCACGCTCAATCGCTTCTTCCAACCTTTTTCCATCGCAGTAGCATCAACATGTTGGAAAGCAAGAAGCGAGAGAAGAAGCGTCATGGCTCCATCTCCAACGAGACTCCATTCGTTCTTGAGATGCGGATGTGGAGATGGAAGAACGATGTGTCCTGAATCTTCGATACCGAAAAGCAGTGGTTGTTGCTGTGAAATGCCAAGATGAGGTGCAAGTGCATGCGATAACCAACGATCGCCAACTGCAGTCTCAAAGCCTTGCATTTCCGATTGAAGTTCAATGTTTGAAAGCAACTTGAGATTTGATTCAATGCTTGCAGCAACCTTCCACGACCGAGGACAAGCACGCAATACTGCATCAGCCATATCATCGCCATCGACCACTTCGATTCCGTCTTCAGTTTCTCGAACGAAGAGACAACGGTCTCCGTCTCCATCCAGAGCAACCCCTAGAATCGTTCCAACACCGAGAGGAGCAAGCGATTGAATCAGTAAATGACCACTTGCTTGAATCTCGCCCCATGACCATGATTGCCCTGGTGACAACTCGCCCGCTCCACAGCCATCATTCATGGCAGGAGCATGGGTGCTAACCTCCGTAACGTCCAGCCCTTGTTGTTGCAACCAAGCAGCCAACCAATGTGAAGCATGTCCTTTTGACGAGTCGAGGAGAAGAGAATTGGACCATTGCAATTGGTTTTGGAAGAGGGGTTGAATCCGGTCGAGTCGCTGTTCCAACCAATGCTGATGGTCAACAACATGTTCACTTGTTGGCTTCATCCATTCTTGACGATCGACCTCATCGATCTCACGATCTTCTTGCGCAAGCGAGGAAGCTGTTGAAGAGACGAGCAATTCGTATTCTGGCATCGATTTACGCCCAAGTCCATCAAAGACCTTGATGCCAGAATCTTCAACAGGATTGTGGCTTGCTGTAATCATGCAACCCAAACGTGCTTGTGTCTCAAGTACTGCATAATGCAACATGGGTGTTGAGACACAACCAATGTGGATAACTTGGCAATTCGAAGCATGGAAGCCCAATGTGAGCCATGCTGCAAGCGTCTCATTGTGTGGACGATCATCCCATCCAACAACAATTTGGCTTCCTTCTCCATGCTCTGGTAGACAACGCCCGAGTGCTTCGCCAAGCAATTTCATCAACTGCGGCGTCAGTTGACGTTCGTCAACAATACGGTGGAGTGCTTCCTCATCATCGCACGCATCAAGAACAACGCGTCCACGAATACCATCTGTTCCGAAGAGATTGGACATGGACTTCCCTCAACGCACGACCGATCCTTCTACGTGGAATCCACCAACCGTTGTATTAGGATGGACCATGCACGATTTGCCGAGAACCGTTCCGGGATTGGTGACGGCATTGCAACCAAGTTGAACGCTATCACCAAGAATGGCGCCAAATTTACGCAAACCAGTCGCTCGTCGTACATCATCGAGCCAGATACCAATCGGTTGACCATCGTTACGTAAATTGGAGAGTTTGACACCAGCACCAAGATTCACATCTGAACCTAAGACAGAATCGCCAACGTAGTTGAAATGAGGCGCTTTCGCTCCTGGCAAGAACAACGCATGCTTGGATTCACTAGCATGGCCAAGCAGGCTTCCTTGCATCATCCACGTGTATTCACGAACATAGGCATGAGAACGAATGGTCGTCTCTGATTCGATCAAACATGGCCCAATGAGATGAACATGTGGCTCTACAACTGCTCCTTCTGCAACAT
>JASLVI010000028.1 GCA_030741455.1 Candidatus Poseidoniaceae archaeon
CATCTTCTTCAAGGCCCCGGAACGTCGTAGATCAACGAACTCTTTGGCAACGAGAAGGCGTACTTCACCGCGTCCAAGGAAATTCAATCGCTGATAGAACGGTTCGAACAAATCAGCATGTTCGATGACTTGCGCCTCAAAATCATCGAGAATCAGTCCGGCTGAAATCAAACCAAGCAAGGCGCAACCAAACAAAGATGCAAACACAATCCAGAGTGCTTGTTCGCGTTGAATAGCAAGACCCCATAGCCCGAGATCAATATCGATGAAGCCAATTCCCACAGCGATTCCAAGAGCGACAATGAGGATTGGTCCAACGATGGTAAACGGTCGCCCACGCATCCAGAGCGATGAGGCTAGGAAGGATATTGCAAGGCCTTGCGCAATGGTGGTGAACATTGCTAGCCAAGTCCATGGTAGCGAAGACCATTTGAGTGGCGTGGTGACTGCTCCAAATTCACCTAGCAAAATACCTAACGACATACCCATGATGATCGGCGTGAGAATGAGGAGTGCGTAGTAGACCAATTCTTTGACGAAGAATGCATAATGTGCCATTGAATTCGGCAATGGTTGGATGGCTGGCGCTGCAATCAGATGATTCTTATTTCCGTCACGTTGTGAAATGGCTTCACGTCCACGGAATGCAAATGTTCCCATTCCCAAACTGAAGAACAGTAATGGAAGATGAAGTCCGAAGCGAAGTTGGTCCCAACTGAACGATTTTGTATCCATCTCGGAGGATTGAGCAGCCGAATCACCCACGAGAAATTGCAATCCGATGGTCGTCACCATGGTCACAAGCGTCAGCAAAAGTGGAAACAAAACCACTTGACGCTTCTTTGCAAAGTCGATGTTCTCCCGCCATTCCTCTCGAAACATGTAACGGAATGTTGTGGAAAAAGCAGCAAAGCCGCGTTGAGGTTCAAGCAATCGAACGCCGCCCGAAGATGTTCCAAGTGCGGCGGGTGTTTTCGAGTCATAGGTGCCTACAACATCATCCCAGTCTCGTGAGGTGATTGTTGAAGCGGACATCCTCATTCCTCCTCAGATGTGATGCCTTCCTCAGTATGCCGTTCGACTTCCTCAATGGAATGCCCAACCAGTCGAATAAAGACATCTTCAAGCGTCTCATCTTCTGATTCTTTTAGTCCCGATACCGTTCCGGCTGCGAGGACGCGACCATGATTGATGATGGCCATTCTATTGCACATTCGTTCAGCCATTTCCAATACATGAGAGCAGAGGAAAATTGTTCCTCCATTGGCAACATGATCGAGAAGCCACTCTCTACATTTCCGTTGATAGATTGGATCCAAATTTGCAAAGGGTTCATCCAAAAACAACAACTTTGGTTTGTGGATAAAAGCTGATGCAAGCATGACTTTCTGACGTTGTCCTTTTGAGAGATCCTTGCACATCGTATCTCGCTTCTCTTGCAATCCAAACCAATCCAACCAATACTCAACTTGCTCCTCAAGATTGTCAAGACCGCGCAAGCGGGCGACAAATTGCAAGAACTCTGTCGGTGTCAAAAACGATGGAGGAGATTCCGATTCTGGAACGATTCCAATGTTGGCTTTGAGTTTCTGAGGAGACTGCCTTGCATCAACACCCAACACTTCGATTTGACCAATCGAAGGTTGGAGTTGGCCGGTTAAGAGTTTGATGAACGTCGATTTACCGGCACCGTTCGGCCCGAAGACACCAAAAAACTCTCCTGAATAAACTTCAACGTTGAGTGGGTGAAGTGCCACAAACTCACCGTATCGCTTCCCCATGTCGGCTGCACGCACGAGTGGTTGTGTTTCCTCGCCCATATCATGACCAACAAACTCTAGGTTTTCATTACTTGCTTGAATCACCTAAGTGACACATCGGTGAACTCTTGAACTTCCGTTGCATGGCAAATTCATGACGCCACCACAACATGATGTACTGACCATTGAAACAATTCCTGTAGAAGCATGCGATGATGGAACGGTTGTGGCATTGGTAACCATCAATCGACCCAACAAATTGAATGCATTGAATGCAGATGTCACATCGGCGATGAAGGACATGGTTGCATGGGCAGAATCTGAGGATCTTGTCCGATGCATCGTTATGACCGGCGCTCAACCACTTGAACCAGAAGAAGGTAAGCGAGCGAAACCAAATGCATTCGTTGCAGGTGCTGACATTACTGAATTCCTTGGTGCTGGAAGTCAGGAAATCACCCTCAAATTCACTGATAATGCCATTGAAGCATTGTGGAATGTAAGCAAACCAACCATTGCAATGGTCGATGGATTTGCGCTTGGAGGTGGGCTCGAAGTTGCATGTTCATGTGACATCCGTATTGCAAGCTCCCGTTCAAAATTCGGCACACCTGAAATCAACCTTGGTCTTATTCCAGGCTATGGCGGAACACAACGACTCGTATCTCTTCTCGGCTACGGCAAGGCCCTTGAAATGGTCTATACCGGCGAGATGATCGATGCAAATGAAGCACATCGAATCGGTTTGGTAAACCATGTGGTTGAAGCGGACGAGTTGAAGGCTAAGGTCGTAGAAATGGCGTGCCTAATCGCTAGTAAATCAAGCAACACGCTGCGTGTGGCGAAGCAAACACTCCGTTCGGCTCTCGATGAAGGATTGACTGAGGGTGTAGCGACAGAAGCGAGAGCTTTTGCTGGATTGTTCGATACCGAAGACAAAGAAATCGGTGTGAAGGCATTCCTTAACCGTGAGAAAGCTCAGTGGAAACACAAGTGATTAGAATCCAACAATGAGTTGCCATGCGATGGCAAAAATGGCAACATCAGCGATGGCATGAGCGACCCAAGCAACCCAAACACTTCGATATTGGACGTAGAGCCATGAGAAAATCACGCCTCCAATGAATACACCCAACGATGCAATCGCGTTCCCCAGCGGATCGATAAAGAAGGCGAGGGCGATGGTATGGTGTAGTGTGAAAATGGCTGCTGAAAGAAGAATAGGACACCATTTTCCACCGACCAAGGTTTCGAGTTTGGACGTAATGAACCATCGAAAGACGTATTCTTCCAGGACAGAATTGATGAAAATCCAAAACAAGATGCCAATTGCTAATTTCCACGGCACTGTTAGACCAAATGGTTCGAGGATTTCTGCCAAATCCTCACTTCGGATGACAAAATCACCGAGAAGGAAATATGCGATTCCAATGACGATTGCCATGCCTATTCCCAACAAAGTTGAAACCATCCAGCCTCCATTCTGTGGCGTTGAATAGGAGCGTTGCCCACCTTCGATTTTGAGATACCAGTAGGCAGGTAATCCGAAAATCCACAGCTTTGTAAAAATGAAAACGAAGGCTGCGATCATTCCAGCCTTCAAGGCAAAGCCTGTGATGACAGATACAGTCGGAGCAATCCCAACGAGAAGAAGCCCAATCAAAGCACGTTGTTTGATCTGCGATGTTGATTGTGCGATTGTTTCCATCAAGAGGCCTCAATCTTCGTCCATTTCCATCTTCAAAGCGGCAAGAGCTCCGGATGGACTCGGCAAGTCAGGCAGTGGAAGTGGATTTCCATCAGGACCGATAAGCGGAGGTAAATCTCCGAGTGATGGTTCTGGTTCTTCTTGTTTTGAATCGACCGCTTCGAATCCTGCATCCAATTGCGAACGGAACTTGAGAATTCGGTGATCATCGATTCGAATGAAGGTTGCTCCATAGATGTGGCCTGGGTCTGGTTGTAGCGGCTCATCGAGTACAGTGAGGCCATGTCCTCCGTTTTGAAGGAGGCCAACGATATCTTCGCGAACGGCATTTTCTTCCCACATGCGAGATGTTGATGCTCGAATATCTGCCATCTGAGAACGGCGACGTGCTGCAATGCGTGCACGGATTTCTTCGTGTCTTGAAGCACGCTCTTTGACCGTCGCTTCAATATCCGCTTCTTCGACTGATTCAGGACTCACCTCGACCACATACTCATCTGCGACGTGGACCATTTCAACTTCAACAACTGGCAATTCTTCCATCTCGCCTTCATCATCACCCGTTGCTTGAGCCATAGCAGCACGTTGTGCTTCTTGAGCTGCAAGAATTTTTGCGGCCTTTCGCTCCTTGAGCGACATGGTCGTTGATGTCGAAGGTGTAGAATCTTCTTCCTGAACTTCAGGAGCATCGGTTTGCATAAACTCAGCCGCCTCTTTTGAAACAACTTTTGTTGATGCAGCAGGAAGAGTTGGAAGTTCAAATGATGGCGATCCTGAAAGGATGTAAATCAAGCCAAGAGCGACCATCACGCCGATGGTAATCCATTGTTGATTCTCGTCCATTTCACCAACAGAGGCGAAATAAAACAACAAAGTAGCAACAAACGCCAATGCGATTGTGTTGCGTAAGAACCCCATGCCTATCACTCCATCCAAGAACTTCCTGCTTAAGACGATGATGCCGCCTCGCTTGTTGAAAGTTGATCGTTAAGACCGTCCAATGCCTTCCGACGATGGCTAAATTGTTCCTTGACCGAGAGGTCAACATCTGCGAAGGTCAAGCCATCGGTCGAATGTCTTTCTCCATCGATCTCAATATCATCAGGAACAAAGATTGGATCGAAACCGAATCCTTCGCTTCCGCTCTGATTCATTGCAAGTACACCTCGGCAAATGCCTCTTGAAATGTGGACTGTTCCATCGAGAAGGAGTGCTGCTACAGCCTGAAACTCTGCACCTCTTGTTGTTGCTTCGCTCATCAATCGAAGCAAACCTTCGCACCCAATCGTCTTGAGAACATAAGCAGAGTAAACGCCTGGAAACCCATTGAGATGGTCAACGAATAAACCTGCATCTTCAACCATGATTGCATCGTTCCTGTTGGGAAGATGCATGCGTGCTTGTTCAAGTTTTGAGCGAGCAACAATCTCCAAGTCATCGCATTGTGGCTCGCTGATATCGACGCCTTCGATTATCAATTGTTGAACATTGAATCCAAGTGGTTCGAGAACATGCTTAGCTTCACGGACCTTTCCAGCATTTCCGGTCATGAACCAAACCGTGCGCATGGCGCAGCCTTAATGCCCCTCATTCATGGCTTTTCGGTTCAATTCAAGCACGAACTTCAAGGTCCTCGAAGTTGAGCAACCTCCATGTTGCAACAGGTTGCTATGGTTGCAATCGGAGGAGGTATCGGAGCAGCACTTCGCTACTTGACATCCGAGTGGATCGCAAATGACGGGTTTCCGTACGCCACGTTGGCCGTCAATCTTGTAGGTTCATTTCTCATGGGTGCAATTGCCATCGGCCTTGCGGAACAAGTAATCTCCAAGGATATCGCTCTTCTGCTCGGAACCGGATTACTCGGAGGTTTGACCACAATGTCTGCGTTTTCTGTTGAGACGATACAGTTGATTGAGAATCAACAAACTGGACTTGCTGTTGGCTATGTTAGCATAACGATGCTGTTGTGTCCACTCCTAGCATTGCTCGGTTGGAAACTCTCTGGAACGATTTTGAGTTCAACCTGAAGTTTAAGTGGAAGGGTGGAGAGCGGGACACGATGACAGCCGGCCACCTTATTGCAAAACTGAATGAAGCGCTTGGATGGGAATTACGAGCCATCAACATGTATGCACATTATGCAGCCTACATTCGAGGTATTCATCGACTTCAACTCGAACCGCACTTTACTGCCGAAGCTAACGAATCGATGGTCCACTCAAACATCGTTCGTTCAGCCATTGTCAAACTCGGTGGCGTTGCAGTTACGGAACGTAATCAAACGCCGATTGAACATGTTTCATCCTATCTGGATATGTTGGCTGAATCGCTCAAGACCGAAATCAAAGCGGCTGAAGTATATGGCGAATTGATGGTGATGATCGAAGAAGCAGGTGATGCTGAATTACTGGATTCGATCGAACAAATCTACCTCGCAGAAGTCCGCAGTGTGGAAGAATTGCGACGACTTGCAGAGTAATCAAACCCGAATGCTCAACATTCGCTCCAGGGCGAGAAGCGATCCTTCTTGCACCTCTTTTGAAACTGTAATCTGATTGTGGACTTGTCCTTCTGCTAGTTTCTCCAACAAGTCCATGAGATACGCTGGATGAATCATGTACATTGTTGAACAAGGGCAGATTTCTGGATCGAGGCATTCGATGTGCTTGTCAGGATGGTCGTCTGCTAAGCGAGCGACCATGTTGATCTCTGTCCCGATTGCAACGGTCGATCCTTTTGGAAGATTGTTGACGAAATTGATGATGTATTGCGTCGAACCATTGGCATCCGAAACTTCGACCGTTTCCTTTGGACATTCAGGATGGACCACAACAACACCATCTGGATGGCGTTCTCTAAAATCTGCAATTTGGCTCGGTTTGAATCGCTTGTGAACAGAACAAAATCCGTGCCAAAGGATGATACGAGCATCATCAAGGTCAGAACTTGCACCAACTCCAGGCGTCCATGTTGGCATTTGTTCCTCAGAAATTCCCATCCGCAAGCCTGTGTTTCGCCCGAGGTGTTGGTCTGGGAAGAAGAGTACGGCACCGTTTGGTCCTGCTCGATCGAATGCCCATTGCAAAACACCCTCAGCATTGGAAGATGTGCATACAATCCCTCCATGACGGCCCACGAAATCTTTGAGATCTGCACTGCTGTTCATGTAGGTTACAGGAACAAGGTAACCATCATTTTCACCTGCAAGCGATGAAGGGTCCTCTTTGTCAATCGGGTCGAGCAGGTTTGTGCTTGACAGCATTTCACTCCATGCTTCTTCAACATCCACAAGTGTAGCCATATCTGCCATCGAACAGCCTGCTCGAAGATTTGGAAGCATGACCACCTGCTCATCTGCGGTTAGAATATCCGCTGACTCAGCCATGAAATGAACACCACAGAACACGATGTATTTTGCATCCGATTCAGCAGCCTTCTGGCTTAACATGAAGGAGTCACCGAGGAAGTCAGCGTGCATAACGATACTATCGCGTTGATAGTGATGACCAAGAATCAGGAGGTCATCTCCGAGTTGCTGCTTGAGTTCAGCAATTCGCTCAGCGATAGCAACATCTTCAGGCGACATCGATGTCGAAGAGAAGTCGACGGCACACATTGCAAGAGAAACAGACATGCGTAACATTTCTTCCAATCCGCCACCTAATTTCAACCCATTGCTATGCGTTGAACTTATCAAAAGGAGACAATTCCGCAGATACGATGGCATTCAACGCTGATAAGCGACTGTACCTTGGTGCAGAAGCAGAAGTGTGGAGCGGCTCATGGATGGGCTTGCCCGCCGTTCGCAAACAACGACGTCTTCGTTCATGGCGACATCCTGATTTGGACGACCGGTTGGGACGGCGACGAATGATTGCTGAAGCAAGACTGATGGTACGTCTTTACCGAAATGGCCTGAACATTCCAGTCCTCTACGATTGTGATATCAAGGAACAACAACTGGTCATGAGCAACATTCCTGGCAGCCCTCTCATCGAATTGCTTAACGATGAATCCATCAATGATCAGCGTATTCGAGAACACCTTCTTGCTGCTGGTCGAAGTATTCGCTTGCTTCATCGTCAAGCGATCGTACATGGAGATCTTTCGACCAACAACATCATGATTACACCTGAAGGTGAAGCCGTATTGATCGATTTTGGTTTGGCCAAGATTGAATTTGAAACCGAATTGTATGGTATTGATTTGCACGTTTTATTCGAAATTCTTGGCGCATCGCATCCACATCGTGAAGGTGCAATGGAGGCGATCCTGGAAGGTTATGCTGAATGCGAGAAGGAATTGGGTGTTGCTGCTACAACGCCTGGTGGCGACCCTGTTTCAATGGAAGATGTTCTCGAACGATTTGACCTTATTCGGACTCGAGTACGCTATCATGGATGACCATGCTTGAACGTTCTTCATTTTGACGTTGCATAATGTAAATGAACGTAAGAGCGATGAGCAAAAGAACCGACCACTGCAAGACGAGACTCGAATAGGTTGCAAGTTCTGTACCTCGATTCAGAACATTGAATGTCGTTGCTCCATCTTCTTCAACTTCAATGTAGACAAGACCATTTTGTAATGCGATTGGATTGACTTGATCGATTCTATCGGAGGTTAATTGTTCAGAATAATTTGTAGCCAAATTCAATTGATGAATTTCCCAGTCACCATATTGTTCAGCACCACCATCTTCGAATTTGTAGTGGTCCTTTGCTTCCCATACGACATAACCATAGCCAAGCGAAATGTTTCCAACCGGGAAGATCGGGTCAAATCCGAGCCATTGTTCACCGGTTGAACGATCGAACAAAACCAATCTGTCAAGGGCGGAAACATTCATCCGAACGGCAATGTATTCTGAATTAAAGCTCATTTGGACGATGCTCGCATTCGCTTGATCAACAGTTTGACCACTTCGTTCCTCTAGAACGAAGTTCTGTTCAAGCGTTGTCGATGCGTTCATGATGATGTTCTGAGAACCAGAAGTTCCGAGAGCGCCGAGACGGAGCGTGGATGGCGCTTCCTTTGAAACGAACAAAAGTTCAATTCCAGAAACGGACATGATTTGCATTGTTTCTCCATCAGGCAATGATGGAACAAGAATGTCTTCGCCTTTCGAATCAATTGCATGGAGTTCATCGTTGGCAAGATAGACGATAGCAGGTTGGTTCTGTATAGCGGTGACTTGTAAGGACTGTATGCCATCTTGTTCGAATTGGAGCATGACCTTGTTTGGCTGTTCAACGTCGATAAGACGTAACTCGGTCTCATTCGCAAGGGCAAGATAATGATCGTACAATGCATAATGTGACGTAAATTGCATGGATGGTTGAGCCACCTTACTCGGTTGACTCGACGGGTCAGCAATATCATGGATTAAGACTACTGCCTCACCCTCTTGGTCATCCATTGTTGCAGACCAACCTTCGGAAGCAACAACGCCTTGAGCTGATTGTACACCTTCGGCAGGAAGTTCGTTATTTGTCAAATCCCACGTAATCACTGCACCTGTGAGAATCAAAATGATGACAATGAACGTTCCTGTTTCCCTACTGGTCGGTTTGAGGAGTGTACGAAGGTACGATTTCATACGCGTATAGACGAATTTTGCGGAATGACCAGGTCGAGTCAAAGCCGTTGCTAGGCGACTGTTGATGGTTCGCTCATCGAATATTTTCCAAACCGAATCATTGGTTAAATCGGTCAATCTTACAGCAAATGTTGCTAAGATCATGCCGCCAATGATGTCAACGAACCAGTGAATACCCAGATAGATAATTGCAAAGGCTGTGAGGATGATATAGCCCAACGTCATGTTCTGGAAGCGTCGCCATCGTCCATCATGGTCATTCTTTCTAAAGGTCAACCAAATTGCAAAAGGGACGGCAATATGCAATGAAGGCATACAATTGGTAAATGCGTCAATACGCCCGAACCAATCCTCTATCTCTGGGTTCAAAGTGTAGGCAATGGCATCCATATCCTCAATGTAGAAACCTGTTACTCGAACATTGAAGAACAAGTAAAACGGAATGGCGAGCAAATAGACCCATGCGACGCCCAATGCGACACGATCAGCCATCCAACGATCATCGAAGTAAGTCACATAGAAGATGGATGCATAGGTGATGAACATGAACCCTGCAATGTAGAAGTGGGTCATCACAACATCGAGCCATCCCGCGCGGAAGGTCTCTTGAAACAAGACCACTAAATCGCCCTCAATGGCGTAAATGTATGGCGTCATATCGAGACCTGTTCGTGCCATAATGATACGATCGATTTGGTCGAGGAAATCTTTCGCATTGTAAATTGAAAGTGCGATGAGGAGATGCAGCCAATAGCGTCGAATGAAATCAACAAAGCCACTCAATGTCAATCGTGCCCATGGGGGCTTGAAGTAAGGCATCAAGAACACACCAACGGCCAATGCCGAGATGAGCCAAGTGAGATAGACGCCATCCATCCTAATGCCTCCTAGATTCGTGGTGATGGCTCTTGCTCAAGAAACCAGCACCTACTTTTCAGTGGTTGAGGTCGAATCACCACGCACCGTGAACGTAAGGTCGTCCACGATCTGGATCTCTTCGATGTGCAAGGTCCCAAATCCGTTCGAACCGATAAATGCCACTTGAGCATCCTGTATCCCATTCAAACGAAAGCGCATAATTTCCAACGGTACGAACCAATGGTTTCTGTTTGGGATGTGCTTCAACGGTTCGACGAAGTTGCATGCTCGTTTCATCTTCATTACGGAGTGGCGCACACTTTGCGCAAGGGCAAGCGTGCCGCAAATCATCATAGGAAACCGTGAACGTTGTTCCATCTTCATACGTGAGTTCCATGTCTGTATCTCGACGTTCAAGACGACGAAGTTCGAGAATTGCTTCAGCCATGTTAACCCCTCAAATGATTTCCAAACTTGATGAGGTTGAACCATCGAGTTGCGATTGAATCGAAGCGACAACATGTGAAAAGGCTGTAGCTGAGGCACCTTCGGGTTCACTCACAATTCGGTGAACACCATCGTCTCCACCTCGAACAAAGCCTGGATCGAAGGGTAAAGCGCCCAAGAATGGTACGCCAAATTCCTCTGCAGTCGAACGACCACCTCCTTCCTTGAAAATATCCAATGTGACACTAAATCGTCCTTCGTTATCACACGTTGCACGAAGTGTACGTCCGGCAGGTGCTGAGATTTCGATTTCGGAACCAGGGGTTCCCTTTCCTTGAATGGTGTAGCCACTCATGTTCTCAACAACCCCAAGAACTGGAACCTTGAGCGATGAAGCAAAGGAAATTGATTTGCGACTATCGAGAAGTGCAACATCTTGCGGCGTCGTAACAATCACCATACCATCAATATCTGGCAACGATTGAGCAACGGTTAGAGGTTCATCGGAGGTTCCCGGTGGGAAATCGATGATGAGATAGTCGAGATTACCCCATTCAACATCACCGATGAACTGCTGAATTGCACCGAGTTTAATCGGACCACGCCAAACAACAGGTGTATCTTCATCCTCAAGAAGGAACGCCATAGAAATGACTTTGACACCAAGATGTCCTTGTGCAGGATGAATTCGGCCACCTTCAACGTGAAGTTTTCGTCCATCCAATCCCATCATTTTCGGTACGTTTGGGCCAGTGATATCAATATCGAGAATGCCAACCTTGTGACCTTGTTGGGCAAGGGCGAGAGCGAGTCCAGTTGAAACAGTGGATTTACCGACACCACCTTTCCCAGAAAGAACCATGATCTTGTGTTTAATTTTCTTCCCAATTTCAGCCATTGCCATCTTTCGCTTCATTTGCGCATAGGCTTGCTCCATTTGCTTTTGTGCGGCTGCATCAGGTGCTGCAGGGGCTTCGCTTGGCGCATCGTTTCCAGGGTTGTGCACTGAAACCGGAGAATCGGACATAACCATTCCACTTGTTCAGTGTACTTCAATGCGTTTATTTTGCCCGTAAGAAAAAGAACCAAACGCCATGCGTAAGCGACGTTAGAGACAAAGCAATGAGGCTCGCTCCAACTTCAAAGTGCATATCCGTGTACGCATAGGCAATCCCCACAGAGAGTGGGAGGCTGAGAACGTAACCATGAACAGTGGAATTGATTTGTTTAGAATTCAATACTGATTCGATCAACCATAGTGCTGGCCCACAAAGGAACGTCATCGCAACCAAGATGGTTGCAACGATTTGAAACAAGGCTGTGAAATCGTTTGCAGCAAAGACGATGTGAAGGATAAAGAGGCCGATGTAGAGACTCCCATAGATGCCTAAAGCCTTCATTTGTCTTCCTTCCTACTTGTTCTAAAGAGTCAACCTTGATAAGATACATCACACTCGTTTTGACATGCGATTGTTGTTTGTCTGCGTAGGGAATTCATGTCGTTCGCAAATGGCTGAAGGTATCGCACGCCATCTTGGCCATGAGGCTGCAAGTGCCGGTACACATCCTGCACATCAAGTCTCAGCAAATGCAATCAAGGTTTTGGAATCAAAAGGCATTGAGACCAATGGACTGGTGCCAAAATCGGTTGATCTGTTCAAAGCAGACGATTTCGACATGGTGATTTCAATGGGTTGTGGTGTTTCTTGTCCGGCTATGCGGATCGATGAAGATTGGGGGTTGGATGACCCAGTAGGGCAATCACTGGATGTATTCGAAGCAACTGCAGTGGAAATTGAACGACGAATATCGCTCTTGTGATTACTCTTCTTCCATGAGTTCGCCTTCACCGAACAAATCGATGTACATGCTACTGACTGTTTTGGTTCGTCCTTCATCATCTTGAAGTTCAACAGAGTCCGTTTCGATGTTGACGATGGAAACAGATTCCGGTAGTTGGGAAGCGATAATTCCGTGGCGTCTACGACATATTTCAGCTACATCAACAGCTCTTCCAATCGCTTGGCCTCTGGCTTGTAAGCGTACCAAACGATCGCCGTTTCGCATGGCCATCAACACGGCTTTGACGTAGGAGAATGAGGGTTTTTTCCCAACATAAACTACTCTCGGGTCAGTCATACAATGCCATTGGCGATACAGTATGTAAAGTCTCTTTCATTGGTATCTGGTGCGAGCGCCGGGACTCGAACCCGGGTTCAGGCGTTGGCAACGCCCGGTGATAACCACTACACTACGCTCGCAGGTAGCAACCAAGCCACAAAGCAGGGGTATAAACGATTGTCGGCGCATTTGGATGCTTATTGGAATCCGAATCGATCTTCCTTCCCATCAGATGATTGGTTGAAACGGAAGTAGACCAAGAGACCGGCAAGGAGCGCAACCACGCCGACAACGATAGCGATAATTGTTAGCGAAACTCCGCCCTCATCTGAACCCAATCCTCCATCATCAGCTTCTTCAACTGACACGATGAACGACGTTGGCATCGTTGCATCACCATATGCATCTGATGCTTGGACAAAGATTTCATGAGTGCCGAGCGGCGTTGATGTTCGAATCGATGCTGTCGCAGTATAGATGCCATCATTGGCCACACGATCAAGGCCTTGGCCATTATCGTACAACGTTACCCAACGCGCATTTTGTCCAAGAGGTTTGAGAACACCTAAATCTGCACGGACCAATAAAATTCCATCAGCATCTTCAACCAATATTTCGACGCCTTGCTCACTGCTTGTATCACCGCGAGTCAATGCCTCATCAGTAGCAAGGGCCAGTGTTGGTGGCGTGTTTTCGATTGTAATGGCGAGGTCAACATCCGTTGAACTCGGTTGGAAATGATGTTCCGATGCTTGCGTTTTTGTTACCAGAATACTTGCACCAAGGTCATCTGTTAATCTGACCTTCAAAATGCGAACACCTGGCGTCATTCCTTCAGGAATCACAAGTTCACAAGTCCAGACATCCAATTTCATGCAATTGATTTCTTCTCCTCCATACTCCCGCAGATCGACAACAACTGATTCTACACCATGATAGTCGAGGACTTCGAGGGACATGACTGCAGCACCACCGCGAACGACTGTAGTAGGCGTAATCGTGGCACTCAAAATACGAGGAGGTTGGTTTTCAACCGTAATGTTCGTTGAAAGAACGTCGACTTCGCCCCATTCATCCGTGACTTCAACGCTTATGGGAAGGTCTCCAAGGTCCAGACCTGCTACGGCTACCATCGTCGTCCATTCGTTATCACCAATGGTTTGGTCTCCATCAAGTCCACGATCGTTCATCGAAACCATGCCCAAACCGAGCGAGGAAAGATCGACTAT
>JASLVI010000029.1 GCA_030741455.1 Candidatus Poseidoniaceae archaeon
CATTGCGAGTGCTTCATCATCGATGTAAAGGAAATCCTGATCATCTTCAATCTCGCCTGAAAACGTGCGGGCAGCATCATCGGTCCACATCGTTTGGCCATGCATTCCCGCGAGCATTGAAAGAGGAAGTGTGATGATCAACGCCAGCATGAGTGGCTTACCAAGCGACCATGCTGTCACATCAAGACTTCGATGAAGGAGGAGTGCTAGCGGGAAAATAAGTGCTGTAAGGTAACGACCATTATTGCCCATAAGTATCATGTTTTCCCAGAGTGGAAGATCCCAGCGATTGGCTTCAAAGACCCATAGTGAAGCAATCCACATCGTCATCAACAGCGTTCCTGATGCGACAAAGGTCAGAATGAATATCGATGAAGCATCGTCTGATTTGTCAAGGTTGGAAAGAAGATCGCTCATGAATGGCCAACAACAGAAACCAACTAAGAGATAGAGGCCAAAGCCATCAAGGAGGGCAATGATGAATGAAAACAGCCAAGCGATCGGATGCGTTCGAATCGTCGATAAGGAACCACCTGCCGAAAACGAAGCTGCAACCATTGCAAGCAACACGACTGGAATTGAAATCGATAAGGCCATCAAAGGATGACGAGAATAGGTTTGGAATTTGGGGAGCGTTCGATCTGCTATAATCCATGCAAACAAAATGATGGCTAAGCCCCATCCAATCGTTGAGGATAAGCCTTTGACAAGAACGAGCAAATGGATGCTTGCAATGGCCAACAGGATCCATTGAATCAGCGACCACCCCTTCTCAACAAAGAGATGTAATGCAGCGAGAATGATGCCGGCAACTGCGAGAGCTACCGTCGATTCAGGATAGAGGCGTCCTGTTGCAAAAATCAACGAGGGATGAATCGCGACAAGAGCTGCAATGTGCGGTTGGCCCTTGGTCATGAACAAGATGATTCCGAGCAATGCAAGCATCGGTAAGAAGGCTGCAAATGGAAGCAACCATGAAGGATAGAGTTCAAGAATTTGCCACCAACCTCGTTCAAGAATCTGTACATCATCAGGATTGCTTGCAAGTGAATCGTCTGGACGAACATCACCCCATTCAAGGTTCGGCGTCCCATCTTCATTGGATTCAATCGCTGCAAGATGAAGGTGGGTATCAAGCCCATAATCGCTGGATGCAATCGAAGAGAGATGGAGAAGAAGGCCGAAAACGAGCAAGCCCCACCACAACCGGTTTTGGTTGGATTTCTCCTCGCTCATGACCACAAAGCCAGAGGGTTGGGTTCAACTCTTTCGGATGTATGGAGGGGTCATGAGCGGAATCTTAGAGGGTATCAACGTTCTCGACCTTTCTCGTATCTTGGCCGGCCCATATACAGCACAAATGTTGTCTGATTTGGGCGCAAATGTAACGAAAATCGAAGCACCATGGGGCGATGATACCCGTGGTTGGGGTCCTCCGTTCGCTACAGATTTCGATGGAGCGCGCGTTGCAGCATATTTCCTCTGCTGCAATCGAGGAAAATCAATTCTCCAAATGAATTTGAAAGAAGAAAAAGAACGCTTGATGGAATTGATTGAATGGGCGGATGTCATCGTTGAGAACTTCAAGCCAGGAACACTTGAACGACTTCTTGGTGAATTGCCAAAGGACGTCATCATCTGTTCAATTTCAGGATATGGAGCAACAGGACCGCGACGAGATGAGCCTGGATATGATCTCGCTCTCCAAGCACGAAGTGGAATCATGAGCATTACCGGCGAAGCGGATGGTTCGCCCGTCAAGGTCGGCGTTGCGTGGATTGACATCATCACAGGACTTTATGCTGGGAATGCCATCCTTGCTGCTCTACTCGATAAGGAGCGAACCGGCCGTATTCGTCATATCGATGTCAGCCTGTGGGATTGTGCCATCGCTTCGCTTGCAAATCAAGCACAAAACGTCCTTGCAAGTGGTACCGATCCATCTCGAATGGGTTCAGCACATCCGAATCTTGTACCCTATCGAGCCTTTGAAGCCAAAGATGGTTGGTTTGTTGTTGCGATCGGATCGGATGCCCAATGGACAAAGTTTTGTTCGATTTCAGGTATCGACGCTCCAGAAGAATGGGGCACTAATGCAGGACGTATCGCCAATAGAAAAGCGATTGAAGCATTGATTCAACAGTGGGTTCAAAACTATACGCGAATCGAATTAGAAAAAGAACTTGAAGGGATTCCTTGCGCTCCAATTAACACTGTTTCTGAAGCTCTTGCTGATGACCAAAGTGTTGCTCGAAACGCCATTCTTGAACAGGGTGGCGTCACGACGCTTGCAAGCCCACTTCGCTTTATGCAATCTCAATGAGATTTACTAAACGCGCAGCCTCAACAACATCGCCTTCCTCCCACCAATCGACAGCGATGAAGGTTGGACGCTTTCCATGGTCTTGTATGCATTCTTCAGCACGCTCAACCATGAAATCTACATCGTTGGCTTCAGCCGAACGCGTCGGATCGGAGAGGCCTGCTTGGTTCTTGAGCCAGTTGTTCATGTGATAGACCGGTTGGGAAGCATCGCCTCGAAGAGGATTACAGTCCATCGATGATGTGCTCTCGTCAGCATAATTCGTGGTCCAACCAAAGGTCAAGAAATCATGGAAGTATGGATGTGAGGCATCACCAGATTGTTCCCAAAACACGACCAATCGTTTGTCCATATTGATCAATTCAATGAGCGTAGGCCATTGGGTGTTTAGTTCATGAACGTACATCATATCGGTCAAACCAACATCATCGAGCAAGGCTTTGAGATGGTCTGCTTCGACATGGTTTTCCACCAACAAGGTGACGATGTCACGATCTTCTGATTGCATTTCAGATTCAAGTTTACCCAACCAGGCCCAAGGGTCAACGTTTCCGTACGTGCACGGGCTAAAGCCACGACTTGAATCTCCATGGCAGAAACGAACGTTGGATGCGCTTTGATCTGTATCCGTCAAATAGTGCGTATCGAGCATGAAAGCACGCATTCCTGCGTTCCATTGCGCTTGAAAACCGGTTCGATGATTGCTTGCAGGATAGTAGATGTTGTCTTCATGTGTTGAGAATGCGTTGTGTGTTTCCGGGAACGTCACTTCATCGTAGGGCCGATGGCAGAGGAGGATCATGCCATTGCATGGTTCCGTTTCCATGTATTCGCAACTTCCATCATCATCCGTAGCAGCTTCATCGTAATTCATCGCATTCGGATCTGTGCATCCAAAGATGGGTTCAGGATAAACACAAGATCCATCATCTTCTTCCGCAGTTTGATTGTAATTTTCAGCAGTCTCGTCCGTACATCCACGAATTGCATCGACTACAATGTCCTCTTCAACAGCCTCCTCGCCTTCGAAGTAGGTGCATCCAGGCAAAAGGACGAACCCGACCACAATCAGCGCAGTCAGCATTCGCATAGTGAACAACACTTCTCCATGTGTCTTGAAAACTCCGATTCACATCCATTCTTTGCACCAAATATTGACAGAATGGGGAATGGCTAATGTAGCAAAGACGAGTCATTCGCATCATGGAACCTTCAGATGTGGATGCACCTCTGAGCGTTCTTCTTGTTCACGTTTGGTATTGGCCACACATCGGTGGAGGGAATCAGCACGTCGAACACATTGCTCGACAATTGGTAGCGCGTGGACACAAAGCAACGGTTTGGTGTGCAGACATTCCCAAACACGATGAAAAACGATTCATCCGAGATGGTGTCGAAGTCATTCGATTACCGCCAAAGCGAGTTTTAGGTGGCATCGATCCGGTCGTATCCATCAAGGATCTTGACATGAACTTCGATATTGTTCATCTTCACGACACATTACCTATCTTAATTCGACGCTCGGTAAAACGTGCACGAAAGGAAAAGATTCCAGTCGTGACGACGTTTCACAACGATTACATCAAAACGAGTTTTGCTGGAAAGATTCTGAAGCGTATGCGTTGGTCGCTTCAGGGTCGAAGAACGCTTCACGCATCCAATGCTCGTATTGCACTCACACCATATTATGCAACACATCTCAAAGGCAGAGGCGTTCGTAAATCGATCGATGTTCTACCGAATGGTTTCGAACCTGTTGCTGAAGATGCTGTTCGCCCATCCACACTTCCTACCGATGCCGAGGATCTGCCTCTCCTCGTATTTGTTGGCCGATTGAGTGAACAGAAGGGGCTCGACGTACTGATGGATGCTTGGGATTCACTCTGTCAACAAGGTGAACCGAAAGCTCGACTTGCAATTGCAGGAAGTGGTGAATTGAACGAATGGTTGGAAGAACGTATCGCCTCCTCAACCTATCCACAATCCATTGCAAAATTAGGACGTGTGGAAGATGCTGAGAAGCGATGGTTATTCGAACAAGCAAAAGGCGTGTTGATTCCATCGCGCTTCGAAGGATTACCAACGGTCTTGCTGGAAGCCATGCATGCCGGCGCACCTACAGTCATGGCAGATGTCAATGATTTGGGCCGTTTGGTGACGGAACCCAATGCAGGATTGTCGGTGACACCTGGTGATTCTAATGATCTTGTTGAGGCCATCAACGCATTGCTTGAAGCCGATGAAAACCAACTCAAAGCATGGTCTGAAAACGGTCGAGAGGCTTCCAAACCCTATCTATGGTCGAACATTGTTGAGGATCTCCTGAAGGTGTACAAGCGGGTGAGAACATGAGTAAACCGCGTCTTGTCATCCTGCATCGCAACATGGGATTGCTTGGTGGGGCACAACGTGATCTCATCGTTGCTCTACCCGAACATGCAAAACGCTGGTCGATTACAGTCGCCACGCTCAATGCGCCTCAACTTTTACTCGACCGCTGCGAACAACTCGGCATCGATGTCATCGCTCCGGATGTTCCATGGCGGCAACCTAGTGGTCCAATGGCTGAAATCACAGCCCGTTCGGGACGTAGTGCGCTCAAAGCGTGGCGACGATTACGAGGTAAATTGCAACCCGCTCTCGAGGCTGCAGATGCATGTTGTATTGTTCTCGGCACAGGTGGATTGGAGGTTATCGATCTCATTCCAAACAATCGACCATTGTTCGTCTACATTCATGAGCGAAACAAAGGCATCTATGATGATGTTCTTCAGCGTGATATGGACGGCAATCTACGTAATTCACTGCTTGTGAAGCGCCTTGCACTTACCTATCTGCGTCGATGGGATCAACGGTGGCATAAGCGCCTATGGAAGCGCCCAAAGACAGCTGTATCAGCTAATACACCAACCAGTTCTCGCATGCTCGCCTCCTCATACGGATGGCCAGTAAGCAAGGATTGGATTGCAGGCGAGGTCAAGTTTCGAGATGATCAATTACGACCTGCAGAAGTTGGAGTACTATGGCCCGCCATTGACCCATCAGCATGGCCCGCTGAAGAAACGGAACAGGAACGCCAAGTTTGGGAAACGTTCAGCCACAAGCCAACTGGCCCATATCTTCTCACCATCGGTCGAGCATGTTACATGAAAGGAAGTAAAGAAGCCGTTCAAGTTGCAGCCGCAGCATCGCTTCCACTCGTTCATGTTGGTGGTGGCGATACGGAAGAAATGAAGCGTCAAGCCGCAAACTGCAATGCTGAATTATTCATTATGCCACGTATTGATGAATTGGAAATTGTTGCATTGATGCGAAATGCACACGCCTTGATTGCAACAGCCCGTACCGAAGGGTTTGGCCTCACGCCGATGGAAGCAACCATGGTTGGAACACCCGCTCTGGTTGTCAGTGATTGTGGATTTACGCATACGGTAACAGACGGGTTCAATGGCCGTCGATTACCATGGCCAACGACCGAGGAAGGACTTGCAGAATGGGCCAAGGCTGTTGAACAGGCTGGTGATGAAGCCAACCGAGTTGCATGGTCAAAGGCTGGTCGTGAACGTATATTGGAACGATTTTCAGCAAACCATCAGGCCGAAGGGTTAGCTCGTAGCCTTAGTGCAATGGGCGTGGATGTAGCAACAACCGATCTCGAAATGTTGCCAGGACTTGATCCCGCTTGATATCAAAACGAGAACAGTGAGGTTTGTCCACCTTCTCGAATCAAATTCGCTTTACGCAACTTTGTCAATGTTTCATCAATACGTCGTTGACTGAACTCTCGTTCTTCTTGAAGGAAGTGAATCAGGCCCTTGACATCAACTTGGCCTGGCTTGAGGGCTTCATCTCCGACTGAATTTGATGGATGGTTGAGGAAGATTTCGCGAATTTCAGCCAAGCGTTCTGGAACGTCCTTACCTTTCTCTTCGCAAATGGCTTCAATCGTTCCGAGTGATTTGATGAGTTTGATTCCAGTCTTCGGACCAATCCCTTTCAACCCTGGATGAAAATCCGTTCCAATCATAATAGCCAAATCGACCAGTTGTTCTTGGGACAAGTCGTGCTCAGCCAACATTTCTGACAGCACAATCTTCTGAGCACGTACCGTTCGACCGTGTCGCTTACTTCCATCGCTCATCAATTTACGAACAAGAATTGTACTTCCATACAGAAGTGCGTCCCAATCCTGTGTAGCGACGACATCGAGTTGTCCTTTCACAGCCATTACAGCGGCTTGACCTTCCCCTTCTGCCGCAGCATCTATCCAACGAACGCCGAGAAAATCGAGCATGTGTTTGGTATCCTCGACCATTTCTGGACTGTAATGGACGATGCGTTGCGCCATCTTTTGAGCGGTTTGGTAATCGCCATCTTCGAGGGCTTGTTTGTGGGCAGCTTCCGCCTCAAGTCGTCGTGCTCGACGTGCTGCGAGTTCATCGGCCTTCAATTCAGGTGCTGGACCATCGAAAATAAACACGGGCTGGATACCGAGTGATAGCATGGTCGTTGTTCGTGTAAGGATCCCCATCAAATGCGCAACAACTCGCCCTTTGGAATCTCGGAGTGGTCCTCCGTCACCAGTAGGTGAACGATCACGGATCGTGGTCAAAAATTGAAAGGCCGTAAGAAAAGCATCAATCCCAACTCGCTTGCCCTTCAATTCTGCGAGATTGATGTCTTCCGCATTGGCAAGGTCTCGAAGATTACAGCCCATATCCAATGGTTAAGGTCGAGAGTATGTCATGGTTCGCATGCGGTGCCGTGAAGAACCTGCACCAATAGGGGAGCATATGGGCGAGTGCATTGTCTCGTTGCGCGGATGGCATCCTGCGCTTGCTCAGGCTGAAGTTTCATCGCTTTTCCCTGACGGGAGGGTTGAGCCACTCGCTTCACCGCGACTTGCTCGTCTTACATGTTCAAAAGATGCACAAGAATTTTCGATTTCATCTGGGGTTGAAGCCGTCTTTTCCAATGGTGTGAACATGGAATGGCCAGGAGAAGATGCACTCTTGAATCAAATCGAAGTGCATCTCGAAAAATACCAGAACGATGGGTCGTCATGTGCAGTCTATGCATGGAAACATGGAGAAGGAATCGAGGGTTGTTCTCGAACCAAACTGGCTGGAAAAGTCGGTGGAATTCTGAGTCGAATGGGCGCATCCATCGATCTTGAGAATCCGGAGTCTACCTTTGGAATCTTACTTGATGGTCTCGCACAAACGGTCACGTTCGGTTGGTTGTTGAATCATGGGCCAAAGGCCGATTCAAGTGTTGAACGACGAGCGACTCAGCGCCCATTTTTCAAACCGGTCAGCTTGGAACCTCGCCTTGCTCGACTCGCTGTGAATCTTGCTTGTGGACCGCTTGCTGCTGGAGCTTGTATTGATCCGATGACTGGAACTGGGGGGTTCACAATTGAAGCAATACTCAGTGGTCGAAATGCAATTGGAATTGATCTTGATAAGGAGATGATTCAAGGAGCAAAAAAGAATCTTGAATGGGCTGGTTCACAGTTGAATCCTTTCATTCAAGGGGATGCGACCAACATCAAAGGCTCCCTTCCCGATACAGAAACAATCTCCTTTGCAGGCGTCGTTCTTGATCCACCTTACGGACGAAATTCACATGGTTCAATGGACCATCATGACCTCCTCCAAAAAACACTTGAGAGTACTCGAGAAGTCGTCGATGGCGGGCTTGTATTGATTCTTCCGAGCGAACCCCGTTCCGACCTGTTGAATCATCCACTTGCAATGGATGAGCGCCCTTCACTCAAACACTATGCTTGGGAAACGATCGAGATGGTGTTGACAAAAACTGGCTGGCATTACCAGAACGCGTGGTACGTATCGGTACATGGCTCGCTTGGTCGCGTCATTGTTTTGGCAACAACCGCTCCTCAAGATTGAGTAATTCGATTGCGTCGGATTCCGTCGGTTCTGGAAAATCTTGCCGATGCGGACAGCCTTCATCCAAGATGGCATCATCGTTTGAGTTGAGAACGATTGGATACTTTCGACATCCTTCTGGCCGGACCTCATAGACCGAACATATGCCTTCTGCGTTGGTATCTGAACTCGCTGTTAGAAGAAACACGCATGCACGAGTCTTCTCATCATTGAGGAGCGTAAGGATTCCATTGTTTTCCCACGTAAACGATTCGAGCACCATTCCTGTCCGTCGAGAAAGACGCTTTGCTTCAGCTTCGGTCAAGGGCATGGTCGTTTCACGACAACATGCTGAACATCCCATAGGAATGCATGGGAGTTGCTTGACCATGCCCTCAACGGGAATGGCTTTGCATTTGAATTTCGTTGAACATTCTCGGCTCTAAAGGGCAATTAGAGCGGTAATTCCGATGGCTCGGTACGGTGAGAGAAGCGCTCAACTGAGCCATCTTCGCGAACGATGAATTTGTTGAAATTCCACTTGATGGCTTCGTTTCCTTCATGATCAGGAACCTTGCATAGCTCCGTATACAACGGATGACGGTTGTCACCATTGACCTCGATCTTGGCCATCATTGGGAAGGTGACACCGAATTTTGTTTCGCAAAACGTTGCAATTTCTTCATGCGTGCCTGGCTCTTGTGCTCCGAATTGGTTGCATGGGAATCCGACAACGACCAAGCCTTCAGATTTCTTTGCTTCATACAATGCTTGCATGCCTTCATATTGTCGAGTGAAGCCACATGCACTTGCTACATTGACGATCAGATAGGTGCTACCACCAAGGTCGCGTAGCGTTGTTTTGTTTCCTTCAATGGTTTCAATTTCGATGTCCCGTGGGTCGCTCATGGTCAAAAGGCGAGGTAACTGTTGATGAAGGTGTGGTTCCAATCTGAGACTGTTATCATTGCTTGAATCCACAAGCAAATGCTCTTGAAGTGCGCCCACATGGTCGAGGCATGCACGTACTCATGGAGACATCAGCAGGAAACATTACCATCGAACTCTTTCACGGAAGCGCCCCCGATACGGTTGCGAATTTCGTCAGACTCGTCAATGACGGATACTATGACGGACTTCACTTCCATCGTGTCATCGAGGATTTCATGATTCAAGGCGGCTGCCCACATTCCAAGGATCCAATGTCTCGACGAGCAGGAACCGGCGGACCGGGATGGAAAATTCCTTGCGAGCCTTCTGCATTGAGCCTCAAGCACGACAAGCCTGGTATTCTTTCAATGGCCAATGCTGGACCAAATACTGGAGGTTCGCAGTTCTTCTTGACCACGATTGCAACACCATGGCTTAACGGAAACCACGCAGTCTTTGGACAAGTTTCGGAAGGCATGGATGTTGTGCAGATTATTGAGAAATGCAACAAACTTCCCGGCGACCGCCCAGCACAACCTCAGCAAATCATCCGCTGCTCCGTCGTAGAGTGAAGACGATGACCATTCTCGCCATTCATGGTGGGGCAGGAGGCGATGGTGAATGGCGAGGTTTAACCTCACTCGATCCTGAGCGTATTCGATGCATGCATCACGTTCTCAAATCGATCGGTAATGCACTTGAAACAGGTTCAATCGACGCATTAGAAGCGGTTACTCAAGCCGTCGAATTGATGGAAGATGAACCTCTTTTCAATGCTGGAATCGGTTCGGTTCTCGATGAAGATGGAACTGTTACAATGGATGCCTCGATCATGAATGGAGCGGACGGGGGCGCAGGTTCAGTGGTCAATGTTCGTCAAATACGTCACCCGATTCGTGCTGCACATGCAATCCTCAAACAAGGTTGGCCAGTCATGCTCAACAGCGAGGCTGCTGATGCGTTTGCCATCAAACATGGGATTGAACACGTCGATCCATCTTGGCTGATTACAGAACTTCGTCAGAGGCAATGGAATCTTTGGAAAGACCAGAATGCTCGTCCGGGTGCGACCGATGAGGATGATTCCCTACTCGATCACGACCTCGAGGGGATGGGTACGGTCGGAGCAGTCGCACTCGACAGAGACGGAAACGTAGCTGCTGCCACCTCAACGGGCGGCATGACGGGTAAACCGAAGGGACGTATTGGTGATACACCCATCATCGGCGCCGGAACCTGGGCAGATGCCAACATCGCTGTTTCATGCACAGGTGTTGGTGAGGCGTTCATCCGAACTTGTGCAGCCCACCGTCTTGCCACTAAACTTGAGGCTGGGTTGAGCCTAGATGATGCATGTCGAGACGTTCTCGATGCTGTTGAGCCAATCGGTGGGCGGGGGGGCGTTATCGCCGTCACAAAGGATGGGTTTGTTGCAACCCCATTCCAGACCATGCTCATGTATCGAGGGGTTTGGGAGCATGGAGAAATCACGATTGGAATCGGTCCAAACGACGTTGATTTGGATTCGATGGATTCATAATCAATCGATGTAAGGGTTTTCTCATGGGAAACGACCGAACCTTGTCCAAGGCTCGAAAAATCGCACAACGTCTCGCAGGTCAAATCGAGAAGTTGAGTGATGCACTTGAAGATCTTGAATTGGAATTCGCAATGTTGATGAAAACCATCGACAAGATGGAAGCAAAACAAGGTTCACCTCGCGATGTTCAAATCGACGTTTCCGTCAAGGTTGATGAAGAAGACAATGACTTCGATGTCACCAATACCTCAGCGCCTACTGTCAAAGGGCGACGTAAATTCTGATTATTCCGTTGCTTCCATTGCTCTGGATTTTCGTGCATCAATGAACGAGCGAACGCATAGGAACGTGTAGATTGACCCAGTTACAAAGAGCATCAGCATCGAAGTTGTTGCATAATTGAGACCATCCGACATGACCATGAAGAATCGAGTGCCTCCAAGTGCTGCAAGCAAACCGAATGTCACAGCAACATGCATCCATAATTTTCTGCTTACGCCAGGTGTTTTTGCCATTTCACCCGAAACCAACAGCGGCAAACCGAACAATGCTGGAGCGAATGAAGAAATCGATTGGGCTTCTGATACTGCCGTTACGATCAATCCCCAGAGCGTTAAAGCGATACCGTATGCAGTTGTGAGATTTGGCAAGAAGTCTGATTGTTCTTCCATGTGTGTTCCATGCAAAGGAGGTTTATCAGTTCAGTTCTTGCCCTAGACCACGCTTTGCATTGATTTAATAACGGCCGTTTGTGGTTATTAATCATGGCAAAACACAACGTTGGAGACCGCCGTATCGTCTCCGTTAGTATCCCCGAAGATGTTGCACAAGAACTCGATCGCTGGACTGGAGGAGGTAAGGACAATGGCCGCAGCGCATGGATTGTTCAAGCCATACGTGCCCGCCTCGACATCAAAGGAACGTACCATCAGTTGAATCGAGAAGCGAAGGCGCGTTCGCCACAACCGAATGTCGAAGTTCGGATTGAAACCGATACGATGGGCGAGATGGAGGTTCCCGGTGACAAGTACTACGGTTGCCAGACAGCTCGTTCATTGGTGAATTTTGATATTGGCGATGATGTTATGCCACGTCCTTTGATTCGAGCGTTCGGTATCCTCAAACTTTCTGCAGCGCGTACAAACCGAGATCTTGGTGTTCTTGATCGAGCAGTGGCAGATTGGATTGTCGATGCTGGTGAAGAAGTCATGCATGGTGACTTGGACGAACACTTTCCACTCCGTATTTGGCAGACTGGTTCAGGTACACAAACCAACATGAACACCAACGAAGTCATCGCCAATCGAGCCATCGAAATGGCCGGAGGCGTCCTTGGAAGTAAGTCGCCCGTCCATCCAAACGATCACGTCAACAAAGGGCAATCATCCAACGATACGTTTCCAACAGCGATGCACATCGCAGCCGCTGAAGAAATCGAACATCGTCTTCTCAAATCTGTGCGAAGTTTGAAGCAAAAACTACGTAGTAAGGAAAAGCAATTCACTGACATTGTCAAAATCGGACGCACGCATTTGATGGATGCTACGCCTCTAACACTCGGGCAAGAATTCAGCGGCTATGTCCATATGCTTGAAGCAGATCTTCGCCGTATTGAATACGCTCAGAAGGATTTGTTCGAACTTGCTCTTGGAGGCACTGCCGTTGGAACAGGATTGAATTCGCATCCGGACTTTGCGCAATTGGTTGCAAAAGAAATTGCAAAGCGAACAGAACTTCCGTTTGTAAGTGCTGAGAACAAATTCGCGCAGTTAGCAGCACATGATGCAATTGTTGCTGCAAGTGGAGCACTCAATACGCTCGCTGCAAGTTTGATGAAGATTGCAAATGACATGCGTTGGCTTGGTTCTGGACCACGTTGCGGAATTGGTGAGTTATCGCTTCCAGCCAACGAGCCAGGAAGTAGCATCATGCCTGGAAAGGTCAATCCAACACAGTCGGAAGCATTGACCATGGTTTGCTGTCAAGTGATGGGTAATCATACAGCCATCACCATCGGTGGTAGCCAAGGAAACTTTGAGTTGAACGTCTTCAAACCGATGATGATCTACAATCTCCTGCACAGCATTCGATTGCTCAGTGATGCTTGTGTCGCCTTTGGAGAACGATGCATCGATGGATTGGAAGCGAACAAAGAGAACATTCAGAAACATCTCGATAATTCACTCATGCTCGTAACCGCATTGAACAATCATATCGGATACGATAAGGCGGCTAAGATTGCAAAGAATGCGCATGAGAATGGACTCACTCTACGAGAAAGTGCTATCGGTCTGGGTCTACTCACCAATGAACAATTCGATGCGTGGGTTCGTCCTGAAGAGATGATTGGTCCAAAGTGATTAGGCCTTGAATTCCTCGCCACAGGCTGGACAACCTGCTCGTCCTTCATAGGCAACAGGTACGCGCATTGTTGCATCGCACGCAGGACATTGAACCAAACGCTTCTCTTCGACTGGCTTTTCTTCACCCGTTTCACCAAAGTATTGCCATGGTCGGGCAATGAGCGCATGGCTTCCAACATAAATCCAGAAACAGATTTTCAACAGACTCCAGACGAAGGATAATACTGAATTAAACGAATCATTCGAACTTGACCCAAAACTCATCGCTGCAATAAATAAGAGAACGATCATGCCGGTGGTGAAAATGAATGCTGCGGAGGTCGCTGAACCAAGCATAATCATGTATCCGATCGATTGCTGATCTCGGGCCTTTTCTTTCTCTTTATATTCAAGATATTCTTCCGTTGAAAGTAAATTGTTCGTAAGACTAAGTTTTGGCCCATCTACTGCCCCCATCCGCTTTGAAAGAATGAAACAACCTGCAAGCATGAATGGGGCGGAACAGAGGTAAGGGAGAATCGCCGTCAACGGCTCAAAATCGGACTCTCCCGGAATCATGAAAACGAAGAGGCCGAGAATGATGAGAGCCGATGGAAG
>JASLVI010000002.1 GCA_030741455.1 Candidatus Poseidoniaceae archaeon
GTTTCATCGCTGTTATCGCTGAAATCCAATTCCATCCAACCCTGAGTAGGGGTTCCAATAATGACCCAACTGTGAGTGCCATCGATGTAGAGCATTCTGTGCCCGAGGTTGAAGAGAATCCAAGTATCCGTGGCTTGCGAATTGCTGATGAAGACCGAATCGAGTGGTGTTGCATCATAATCAACTCCAGCTTGCATGCCTTGAGCACCCCAGGAAGCGCTACCCGTGCCGTTCCATGTTGCAGTAGTCTCAGACCATCCTGTAGTGAGAACACGATGGACTGTCAGCGTCATGCCAGTAGCACCACTACCGAAGTTCATGTCTTCAAGATACATGCTGTAGGTTACGTCATGAACGTTCATGCTTGGATTGAATGGAATTTGTCCAAAGTCAACGTCAACGAGCAAGCGGTACTCGTCTTGTGCAGCATCAACTCCAACAACGTTGGTGTTCCCATCAAGGTTGGTGTCGACAAGGCCACTGAAGATCGAAACATCTTGGACGTTGGTATGTGCAAGTTCCTCAATTTCGTTACCAGTTTGGAATTGATACAACCAAATGTGACCATTATCATGGGTCGTTTGAGGATCTCCTATTCCGACGACCCAACGGGATGATGATGGCCCTGGAATCGATCCGTTAACGGCTTGCACCCACCATTCAAAGGTTGAACCTGGGGCAACATCGTTGGCAAATGTGAAGCTTGTACCTGATATCTGGCTCGACGTTGCAGATTTGAACGTGTACTGTCCAGAAGCATTTCGAATCGTAACAATGTAACCAGTAGCACCTGCGACTGTATTCCATGTAAGAACAGGTTTATCCAACGTGTCGAGGAGATTATTTGTTGTGTCATAGAGCACAGATCCATCAAGTGGTGAAAGAAGGATTGGTTGTGCAGGAGGTACTACGCCTGCAACGTTGTCGACATAATCAATTCGAAGTGTTGGTCGCCATGATTCTGTTGCGTGTTCTCCAGAGGCGAATGTGTGTAGGCTAGCGCCGCTACCAACCGCCTTGAGTTGGATGGTCATCGTTTGATTACCGTTTGCAATGTTGGATTGTGCTAACGAAGTAATATCCCATTCAAGCCAACCAGATGGAGGCGTAACCGATAGCGTAGAACGCGTAATTTCAGTCGCACTGCACGTTGGAGGTTGCAGCGCAGTAACACTGGATTCTGTGAAGGTAGAACAAGCGTGAGCGCTCACAGTGAGTGGAGAGACACCTGCAACTTGCGTACGATATAGTTGCAGCATAGTCGAGGTTGGCGTCATCGCACTAGGCCATGGCATTTGTGAGAGGTCAAATTCAATGAAAATCTCATGATCACCAGAAGAACTTGCACCCAGTTTGAGCGTTGTACTACCGCCATAATTCGTGTTTAATGCGGAAGAGGCAGTATAGGTATCCGGAGCTGCAGGTAGTAATCCTGTGTCTGTAAAGATGGAGCCGCTTGAGAGATTCACCGTGTGATTACCTGCGCCATCATCATATCCTTGATCGCTTGGAATTCTAAGTCGATTTACTTGCGACCATTCACCCAAGCGTCCGTATTCACCAGCGATGACATCTTGGAATGAGTAGACTCGCCAATAGATCCATTCATCACCTGCTGTTAGATTACCTGCAGTTAGCGTGGTTGTGGAGGCGTCCCACGTGACGTTCAATTCATTCATTCGATCTGTATCCGTTGTCGATGTACATCGCACGTCGTAAATCATCCGTGCATCCGAAGCAGCACATATGACATAACCCGTATTGTTGGTATCTGCGCCAGTCCATGAATAGTTGATTTCATCAACGCCAGATGGCCTTACTGCCGACAGATTCCATAATGTTGCGCCATCCAAAGGAGCCATGTTAGTCGGCGCGGACTCAACGTACGGGTTTGTCATTCGATATGTGAGATTTAAGGAAGGTCGAAGACTTGTTGAGACCTCATTGCTTGAGTAGAAATCTACTCGGCCGTTGACTTGGCCGAAGTCTTCCTCGGCTTGAATGAGAATATCAACTGTGGTTATTCCTGATGAGACGGCATTCTGTAGCAACTTGGTGAGTACACCTTCCATCCAGGTCCAACTTCCGTTGAGTTGCCAAGTTCCATCGAATGGTATGTCTGTATCCGTTGAGTGATAAGCACCTGGTGAGTTCCATTGTGTGGAATTTGTTGCATTGTTCCAATTAGCATCCGCATCGAAAGCTGTGTTAATCATAGATACGCTCGCATATACTTCGCCAGATCCTGTTGCAGGACCTTGAAGTGATAGATTCGCCTTCATGATTTCGTAATTACCGGAGATTGGCAACTTGGTGAGATCAATCGAAAGAATCATTGAAGAGCGTTGTGAAGACCCGGTTGTGTATCCTGATCGACCAACACTTATCCAACGGGAATTGACCAGATTCGTGTTAGCCACGCCTGAGTCAAGGGTTGTATCCGTGATGAAACCTGATGGCTCATTGTATGCTGGTAGGAAACCGCCCTCTGAGACGTTGATGTAGCCCCATGTGCTGTTAATTTCATGACCAACGTCGTGTGGAATGTGGAAGATCGAACTTGTCGAACGTGGACCAAGCATCTCATCGTTCACAGGTTGTACGAACCATCGGATGCTTTGATTTGTTGAAAGATCGTTTGCTGGTTGGAAAGACAGGTTCTGCAAATCGAACATTGCTGAATCAGTTCGTGAATCATAAATTGTGAACCCTTGCATAATGTCTGTATCATCGTTCTGAATGAAGACCTTCCAATCGTCGATGTTGGCTGAATTGGAGTGTGTCCACGTCATGACAGGGCGAGTGGATGGTTCTGGAACGTGCGTGCTCAAGTCCCAAGCCATGTCGCCATCCACTGGAAGGGCATTGCTTGCAGCAACGGTTGGAATTGTTGCAGTTCCGTCCGTCCAGGTTAGGTTGAGCCAAGGTCGTTGGGTGGAGAGACCTTCCGTACTTGTGAACGTAATCAGTGCATCCGACGAATCACTGGTCATCAATGCGATTGAAAGATAAGAATCGCCATTGGCCATAGCTGCCTGCACCAATTCGGTAACATCCCAATCCATCCAGTCTGCAGATGCAGAAGCACTCAGGTCGCTCAAGGATCCAACGTCTGTCCCAATCGCACGACCACCATCGGCACTCCAGTTGTTGGTTCCGTCATATGTCGAGTTGTTGAGGCCAGTCGTCCAGGTTTGTAGGACTGGACGCACTGCGACTTGTACGTTGGTATCCGAACCAGATTGCGCCCATAACGAGAGTTCTGCATTGGTGACCCGAGCATTGCTTGGCGTTGGAAGTTGATTGAGCGGTATCTTGAGCAGTGCGCTCGTATGATAACCGCTTCCCAATTCACCGACCTTGAGGGTCGTTGATGCTGAATGGTTTTGTTGACCTTCGATGCCACCTTCGGCAACCCATGTATCGATGAAGTGTGGAAGTTGAAGATCTGGCATCGCTTCATGATGTCGAATCTCAACCGCTGCACTGGTCGAGGAGAGGTTCCACGTTACCAAAGAAGGTAGGTTGAAGTGGAAGGTTTGTGACCAATTTCCGAGTTGGTTGGTTGTCGAAATCGCACGAACTCGCCAGTACCATGTCTTACCATCATCGAGATCATTGGTCGGCGTGTATTCTTTGTTTGCAAGGTCAAATCCAGAATTTGACCATGAAGTAGCAATGCTCATATCGCTGCTATCGAATGTGTCTGTTGTATCCATCTGAACAGCATATCCACTAACTGAAACGGCTGAAGAGTGTGTCCAATTCATCAATGGACGATAAACAGGTTCTGGATTAACGCCTGGGGCGATGCTCCATGTTCCATTGAGCGGCAAGACTGGAACTGGTTCGATCGGCAGAGCGTTTGAACCAGGCACATAAACAAAGGTAAGTTCAGGCCGCTTTGCTTCAGCTGCCGTACCTGGATGGAACAGTACGTCACGGATTTGTCCGCTTCCTGCACCGACGATTCCAAGAATGAAATCCGCAGAGTGATTGTTTCGCATTGCGTTTTGAACTGCAAGCGTAACGTTCCAATTTACAGAGGAACTGGAGGTGTATCCCGTTCCAATACTGACTGAATCAAGGAGAGAGGAGCGTTCATTTCCTTTTGCACCGACACTGTTCCAGGTATTCGTACCATCGTAGGTCGCCCATGTCGCCCCATCTTCAGTCCAACCGTGCTGTGTGTTTTCCCATGCCCCGACTACTGGCGTTCCAAATGGGAAATCGCTGAGATGGAATTCAAGATTTGCAGATTCCACTGCATAGCCTGATGGAAGGAATGTCGTAGAGAGATCGCATCCAAACAACACTGTGGTTTCCGATGGAATCGTATTGTAGGAAACCTGTAGTTCAGTTTCAGAACCATAGTTTGAATTTGGCATACCCGAATCAATGTAGGTATCGTCACAAGCAGGATGGAGACCATCTGAACTTGCATTACCTTGCTTGAGGCGGAATTCGTATCGATCACCACCAAGCCATGTTGAGTTTAGGGCGCTGATGAGGAAGGATGAGTACGACCATTCTCCATGACGCCCATCCGAATCAACATGCAACATTCGCCAGTTGTACATGTGGCCTGCTTCTAAACTGTCTGCTCCACTAAAACTCAATTCCCCATCGCTCGGAGCGAAGTCAGAATCGACACGTGTATCAATCCGAGCAACACGATCATGGAAGAGATTGTCCGTTGAAAGTTCAAAGATCATGTCATACGATGCAGATGTGGAAGATGACCACGTCAATGTCGGCGTGGTATTTCCAGTGAAATTATGACCTGTCTGATTCCACAAGGTTTCCCCATCATATGGTGAAGTGATGGCGGGAGCGACAGTGACCGGAGTAGACCAATCGTATTTGATGTAGAGTTTTGGCTTGTCGCCATCGTTGGTTGCATCAGAGGAATGGAAGGTTGCCGAATCGATACCGTTGTTGGCAGCATAAGCGCCGTTTTGAGAGCGAGCAGTTAGAGCAAAGTCAATCGAATCAGGCCCGCTGTTATCGAGATGTTGCTGTAGAACTGAGGTCAAATCAAAGGCAAAGTCATCGCTTGTTTGGGAGCCCATTACACCTGAATCTGAAGCGTAGCCAAGTTCTTCGCGACCTCCATCGTCCCACAATTGACTGGATGTTGGTCTTCGCCATGTGACCTCGTCTTCAATCCAAACGTCTACTGAGTCCATTTGATGCAATGCAAGGGATGGTGAACCACTTGATGTGGACCGGGTCAAATTGAGAGATGCATCGAGAATGGTTGCATTGGAATGCAGGCCGAGGTGATGGAAATTGATTCGGAAATGCGAAATCGATTCACGGTTTGAGGTGACTTGAGTCATGATGGTTGTCGATGCTCCATAATTGCTGTTCTTGTTGTCCTCATCCACATACGTATCCTCAATGAAGACAACATTGTCGGAGAGATCATCGATATCGACGGCTAGGGACGCTGTTCCGTCTGCATAGGTCGTAATATCGTGCGATGGCAACTGGAAATGACCGCTTGTCCAATCGCTCAGGATTCCCGTTGAATCCATTGCGCGCATCCGATAGTGCATTTCCGTCCCATTATCGAACGCATCGGTTGAAGGGACGTCGAGTGCACCTGACGCACCCATCGTAAAGCTCGAGGATTGGGTGTCGGAGTTGTACAACCAGTTGTAATTGTCCTGATCGCTCTTGAAGCCATCATCCACTGAAAGTTGTACTTCAACGAGAATTCCTGAATATGAAGTCCAGGTCATACTCGGCGTTAGATCAGCGGAAAGTACGAAATCACCGCTCATCAATGGTGCACCATCATCGACAAAGTTCGGTGTGATCGTTCCACCAGAACCTGCTGTTGAAGTTGAAGAATCGACGCGGAGGCTTGGACGGTCCCCCATGTTCATGGTTTCATTCAAGGCACACTCGTATTGAGCATCGTGTGCAGAGATAAGAAGGTCAAGCGAGGATGCGCTGGAAGCAACTGCACGTTGAGCGAGGGCCGTCACATTGAGTTGAACGTTCGATGACCCGCCTGTCGGTCCAAGTGGGGCAGTGACGATTGGAGGCTCCCAGTCTGAACGGTCAGAGCCGTCATTGGCCCCGGTTTCACCCCAGACAAGCGTGCCATCTCGAGTGTTCCATGTAGCATTCGCATCCCATGAAACAGAGGTTGATGCTGGATAAATCGCAAGTCCATCCGTTGGACCGCTGTTTGAACAAACAAGATCTAGGCGTGCAGAGTGAATCGTGTCAGTAGAGGCAAAATTGAGCGGGAACGAGATGAGGAGGCGTCCTTCACTCGAACCTGAAACACCGAGAAGACCTGTATCTTCGCCAGCGTAGTTATCGGCTGGATTGTCCGAATCGATGTATGTGTCCAATCCAGGATTGATGGTTGAGATGACATGTTGAACGGCCGGCTCTTCTTCAAGCAGTTCGGGTGCAGGGAAGGCTGAAGGAACAAAAACATCAGCGAGAAGGAACATCAAAACCAATGTCATTGCTGTGAAGACGTTTCGATTTTTGGTACTGGTTGTCATGGCGCTCATTCGACCTAAGATGTGGAAGGTTATGACTGATTCGGCCTGCGCCCCCCTATAGGGGGGCGGGAATTCAATTCAAAAAATTCCGAACCGAATGTTGAAAGATGCTCGCCAATCTCTAGGGTTCATGAGCGAACTTTGGGTGGAACGTCATCGCCCACAAAGTGTTGGTGAAATTCGAGGGCAAGCGTCCGTTGTGAGTCGATTGTCAGTCTATGCTGAACACAAAGAATTCCCACATCTTCTCTTCGCAGGACCGCCGGGCACAGGAAAGACAACTGCTGCAATGGCACTGACCAAAGATGTCTTCGGTGAACATTATCGAGACAATCTCCTGGAAATGAACGCCTCGGACGAACGCGGTTTGGATAAAATCCGATCAAAAGTCAAACAATTCGCACGGACACAACCGTATGGTGGTGCAAAATTCAAGATTATCTTCCTCGATGAGTCCGATGCGTTAACCAACGATGCGCAAGGCGCCCTGCGCCGAATCATGGAACAATACGCTGAAACCTGCCGATTTATCCTGTCGTGTAATTATTCATCAAAAGTGATTGAACCGATTCAGTCGAGATGCGCAGTATTTCGGTTTCGACCATTGGCCGATTCAGAAGTTCTCGACCAGGTCAAACATGTTGCGAAGGAAGAAGGCGTGACGCTCGAAGATGATGCTGCAGAAGCGCTTGCAAAAATTGCTCAAGGTGACCTACGACGAGCGATTACTGCACTCCAGGTCTCTGCAGCAATCAGTGAGAAAATTACCCGTTCGATCGTCTATGAAACGTCAGCTACAGCACCTCCAGAGGCACTTCACCAGTACATCATGGCTTGCAAAGACGATGGATTCCATGTAGCAAGGCGCCGTTTGCAGGAATTACTCAACAAATACGGCCTTGCTGGCACCGATTTTGTCGGACAACTTCACAGGGAATTGTACAATGTTGATTTTATTTCAGAAATGGACAAACTCGATCTTACTGAAATTATGGCCGAAGTTGATTACCGGCTTGTTGAAGGTGGAGGAGAACGTATTCAACTCGATGCAATGACGGCAAAACTCGTCGCCATGTTGAGAAGTTGATTTTCACTTTCACTTTTCATACCGACCCATCAGCAAGAAGGTATTCGTGTGTCAGCACGAAGGTGCATGAACAAACAATTTGAGATCATTCTCGACCTCCTATCATGGACTCCCTTAGCCCGCTTCATCCGAACCTATCGCCTTGAACAATTGCAACAACGGACGTTGGAATTACGGATGACAAAGAACATCGATTTGGTATTTGATGGAATCCTCAAACACCATTCAGATTTGCTGTCCTAAGGTGCTGTTTCGCTTGATACCACTAGATTCCAGGTGTATTCCTGGATGTTTTTCCAAGGGTCGCCTTGCTCAGTAATTTTCACCCTGATTTCGTGTGTTCCTTCTTCAAGATCTGCCCCAAGATATATCGAGAAAGGTTGATCTAAATCTCCGTGAGGAGTGAGATTTGGTGCAGATTTGTTGGACGTTGAAGTTCCGTTTGCAATTCGTTCAGCATTGTTTGTCCAGAAGGAAATGTTGTCTTCCCGAAGTGTTTCGTTCGCCTGGAATTCCCTCGTGACTTCAACGATTGCACCATCGGAATTGACATTGTCCATTAATCCGAAGAGCAACCAAGCATCTCCTGCAAGAATCTCTGAGCCGTCGGTATACCAAGTTAGGGTCGAACCTGACGTCGCCATCGTGTGCGGATAGGCGATGTCCTCTCCATCATCGGTGATGACCGTCCATTTGCTGGCAAGCTCTGGTGCTGCAATGTCACCAAAGGGTGGGTTAACAAGTAAAAACGAGAGTGCAAGGAACGAGAACGTATGCAGAAAAGCGGCCTTGAACCACGTCCCGCCTCCATAGTGCTCAACAAATCGTTCGGGCATGACAGTTCGATGAAGCGTAGGTATCAGGAAGATACAGGTAAGTGGAAGGATATAGAGGATTTTTGAATTCTCTGGATCGGTTGAATCCATCAGAACATAACGCATCAGAAGCGTGATGGTCAATGAAAAGGCAAGAACGAGCCACATCGAAGCCGTATCTGCTTTCTCTTTTTGGACGTGTTTTACAGGATCAAATGCCTCAATTCCTAGGTTCCGACCGGTCCGACGTACCTTTTTTTCGCGGTCATCACCTTGCATCCTCTGACGACGCTCGCCTTGAGCCGCAGTCATCGCCGTCGAGAGGTCGACCATGCCCTTGCGGATGGCTGAGAGTGAATGAAGGATGCGGTCGGATTCTACTCAATGAACCCGCATTCTTCAAATGGGGGTTTTCGCAGGCGGGAGCAGGCCGGGGTGGCGTAGTTGGTAGCGCGTCGGACTCATAGGGCAGCCTTCAAGGCGATCGTATGACGTGCAAAGCCCCTTGTGGTGTCTGAGACATCCGAAGGTCGCGGGTTCGAGCCCCGCTCCCGGCACCACCATCGCATTGTTGAAGGGCTGGAAACCATTCCAACCATCATGGCACAAGGTCTTGAGGTAGGAAATCGGGTTCGTCTCAAACTTACAACACTTGATGGTGAGACCGAAATTGAAGGCGTCGTTTTACCATCTGCACTTCCAGATCATATCACGATCAAACTGGCAAATGGATACAACGTGAGTCATCCTCTCGAGTCCATTGAAGTTCTATCTTCAACCAAATCTGAGCCAACCGCGACATCCCCTTCTGTCAGTGACGCACCTCAGAACCAAGACCTTCCTACTGTTCGAATTATTCACACCGGCGGAACCATTGCATCGAAAGTGGATTACACAACTGGCGCAGTAACTGCACAATTTGAGCCATCAGAATTGGTTGAACATGTGCCTGAACTACTCAAAATCGCCAACCTTCAAGTTCACAAAATTGGCAACATGTTCAGCGAAGATATTCGACCTAACCACTGGAATCAAATTATTGAGGCGACCGAGCAAGCATTCGAAGAGGCGTGCGATGGTGTAGTCGTCACCCATGGCACGGACACACTTCACATCACAGCATCTGCAATCGCCTTTGCTTGGAGTGGCCAAGGCGGGAACCCACCAGGAAGAATCGCCTTTGTAGGATCTCAACGTTCGAGTGATAGAGCCTCATCAGATGCTGCTCAGAATCTCATATCCGCCGTAAAATGGGCTGCAGAAGGGCCACAACCTACTGGAGAACTCAGCGATGCTGTCGTCGTATCCATGCATGAAACCAGTGACGATGGTGCATGTTCCATACACGCAGCGACGGGTGTTCGTAAACTTCACTCAAGTCGCCGAGATGCATTCCGACCCGTCAATACAACACCTCTTGCAACCGTTCGAATTGAAAACAAACTCGTTGAACTTCAACTTGAAGGTCACTATCAAGAGGCGAGAATGAATATTGTTCCACGAACGATAACAACAAAGGCAGATCGATACGATGAGACAATTGTCATTCGTCAAATGGTTGCAGGTCCATGGCTGACAACACGTGAGGTTGAAGATGCAGTGGGATCCAATGTTGATGCTTTGGTCATTCATGGAACAGGATTAGGTCATTTGCCCATAGAAAATCCGAACGATGATGCACCTCAAAATATTGAATTACATCAAGCATTGGAACAACTATCTCTTCCGATATTAATCGTCAACCAATGCATACATGGACCCGTCAATATGAACGTCTACTCGAAAGGACGGATTCAACAAAATATCGGTCTGCTCGGCCATGGCATCACGTCATCTCCAGAAGCTGCAGTCGTAAAGCTTCATTTCGCCTTATCACACCAATTGGATGTTCCTACAATTATGGGCCAAAACCTACTCGGAGAACAACAACAAACCATTCTGAACTAAGCGATTCGATGAAGAACCTTATCGGCTCTGGTGAGAATATGGCAAGCCCACATGGTGACCCAATCACTGAACTTCGGTCACGACGTGAGCGTGCCCGATTCGGAGGTGGGCGCAAAGCGCTGGAAGCCATTCGCGCTACTGGCCGTGGAACTGCGAGGGACCGAATCGACCTTCTCCTCGATCCTGACTCCTTCGTCGAAGTTGACACCTTCGTAACCCATCGAACCAAAGATCACAACATGTTCCTGCATCAAACGCTCGGCGATGGTGTCGTCACAGGACATGGTACAATCGATGGTCGACGAGTATACTGTTTTGCACAAGATTTCAGCGTCCATGGAGGTTCGATGGGCGAAATGCATGCAAAGAAGATTGCCAAACTCGTAGAAATGGCTGAGCGTTCGAAAACACCCCTAGTCTGCGTCTGGGATGGTGGAGGCCAACGTGCCCACGATGGAATCGATGCACTGGCTGGAACGGGTGAATTGCTCGATCGTTTGGTCCAATGCAGTGGGCGTGTTCCTGTCATCAGTCTCGTCTTAGGCCCAGTTGTTGGCGTGTCTGCATTGGCAGCGAGTCTATCCGATTTTACAATTTTAGGCGAAGAACATGGCCAACTGTTCCTATCATCGCCTTTGGAAACACCTGAAGTTCAAGCTGGAGAAGTGGATGCTGCAGGACTTGGTGGTGCAAATCTCCATGCATCCCGTTCAGGAATTGCTTGCTTGGTTGCCGATGATGAAGATGATGCGTTCTTCCTTGTCCAAGAAATCCTTTCCTACCTTCCAGATCACAACGATGCTGAACCACCTTATGTTGCAACAGAAGATCCAATCAATCGTATGAACGATGAATTGGAATCGCTTGTTCCCGACAATCCCAACCGCCCTTACAATATGGTGAGTGTTGTCGAAGAGGTTGTTGACGATGGTGAATTCCTCGAACTTTTCCCAAACTACGCAGAGAACATCATCATTGGTTTCGCTCGGCTTGATGGTCGAAGCATTGGCGTGGTTGGTAATCAACCAAATGTACTCGCAGGATGCTTGGACATCGACGCATCCATCAAAGCAGCACGATTCATCCGACTTTGCGACGCCTTCAACATCCCTCTCGTCACCTTTGAAGATGTACCTGGATTCTTACCTGGTGTCGTTCAAGAATGGGGAGGAATTATTCGGCACGGTGCTAAATTGCTGTTCGCGTACGCTGAGGCGACGGTGCCGAAATTAACGCTCGTCACTCGAAAGGCTTACGGTGGCGCCTATCTTGCCATGTCATGCAAACACTTGCAGAGCGATTACAACGTTGCATGGCCTACCGCTGAACTTGCCGTTATGGGAGCAGAAGGTGCGGTTAACATCATTCATCGACGAGAAATTAATGCTGTTGATGACGACAAAAAGGAAGAGGTTCGCCAACAATTGGTCGCTGAATACAAGGCGAAATTTGGCGACCCGTACGTTGCAGCACGGAACGGTTGGCTTGACGATGTTATCGAACCGACTGAAAGCCGTCTACGATTGTGCAGAGCCCTTGCAATCCTGCGATCAAAGCGTGAATGGAGCCCTCCGAAAAAGCACGGAAACATTCCACTATGAGTTGTTCATGTTCTCTACACGGGCAAGTAATCCGCCACCAGATTGGGCCTGCTGAAGCGGTTCTCGCGGTGGTTTTCGGAATTGGAAGAGAAGCCATCCGACCATACCAAGCAATGGTAGAATGATGAGGGCTGCAACCATTGTACTTCCAGAACTTGATTCAGGATCATTGCCGACACTTGGCGTTGGTTGTTCATCTGGAACAAGATATTGTAGTCGAAGCGATACATCTGCAAACGAAGGATCGCGTGCGACGATGTCAATATTCAACGGCGCCCCTGCTTGCAATTCAACATCGAATCGTTCTTCGCAGGTTCCATTGGAATCACAGGTGCGTTGTCCTACAACTTCAACGCCATCAAATCGAACAATGACATCCATGTCATCACCATCAGCATCACGCCATTCCCACTGGAGTAGAAGGAAGGAATCATCGCTTTGCTCAACCGATCCGTTTGAGAGCGTCGGTTTGTCGGGCGTGGGCTCAATGGTGATGTTCATTCGATTGGAAAATATCGTATTACCATCGGTTACATTCAGCCACCACGCTTGATCAGCACCCCATTTATCGAGGAGTGCAGAAACGAGTAATTCCTGCCCTGAAAGTGCTAACATAACGTTTGATTCACCCACAGATTCCACAGACCATGTCAATGGATCGCCATCAACATCGGAGGCGAACTGGGATAGATCGATTAAGATGGTTTCTTCCTCATCCATCGACAACGACCAAGCTGATTCATCGACAACGAACGCATCATCAACAGCTTCGATACGAAGTGGTACATCAGCCACCAGAGGTGGATTGAATCCATCCGAGATCGTTAACTGAAGCACTTCAGCACCATTCGCATCTGGAAGAGGCGTGAATTGGATGAGAGGTAAATCAGTTGATACACTCCATGAGACCTTGTCACCGCTACCTTGTGACAAACCGTTAATCTGAACCATTAGAGGTTGTTGCTCAGGATCGAAGAAATAATTTTCATAATTCAAGAAGAGACTTTCTCCATCTTCAGTAAGGGTTTGTTGATCGATGGTAGAAATCCGAAGAATTTGGTCATTTACAGGAACAACGCGCCCATCAAGTGTCACATTCGTTTGGTCGAGGATATCTCCTGTTGCTTCTAGATCAAGTTCGATGCGTGTCGTCCCCTCCCATTCTTCATCGACTGAGTGATACAACGTAACTGACGAAGCATCGGGACTGATCACGACAAGGAAATGTGATTCATTGTCGAGGACGGTCGCATTGAGAATACGAATGGGCTGGCCATCGGGGTCTGTAGCAATATCTGATGCATACAACACCATCGAATCACGTTGAGGGACAATGAATTCGGGAAGAGGTTCTGCAAGTTCAATCGGATCGTTGGTTCGGATGAAATCAAAGCTCGCAAAACCTGTTCCGCCTTCTACTGATACGACCAGCCGAAGTTCGTGTGGACCGGGTGCAATTCCTTGCATTGGGATTGTACACGAGACATTCTCTTGAACGATGGTCGCCTGATATGTAGTCATATTGTTCAAGAGACAATGCGCTTCAATCGTCCACATCGAAGGTAGATCAGCATAAACGTCTCCATTTCGCATCGACCATAATGCTTCGAACTCTGCATCATCTTGCGGCCCAAACACCGTACCATTGAGACTTGTAACGTTCGTGATTCGAATCAATTTCGCATCATCGAGCAACTCGTCGACATAGCCGTTTGAATCCGAGGAAGAATGCAAGTTATTCTCTCGATTGAATGCTTCTCTAAATTTGGAATGATCGCCACGTAATGTGACATCGAGATACGGGAGAATATGCTCCATTGCATGATCAATTTGTTCTTCTTGTGTTAACGAAGCGTCCCCATCATTAAAATCCTCAATAAACGATGATGTGTCTTGATATTGGTAATGATTTGCACCGAGTGAATGTAGAATTTGCCAAGCAAGACCGTCCACATTTTCCAAAACAGGAATCACGTTTTCTGTGGCAGGGGCGATTTCATCCGCACTTCCTGTGATATAGAGAGCCACATTTGGAACGGCACCACTGATGATAAGCGGATCTTGAACTTCATCGACTTGCATCGCCAATCCTACCAAGGCACGAGGTGGTTGAATCGATTCGTTATCTACGAAGTTCTCCCAGTTGATGTAAACGTTTGAAGCCCATGTTGCACCATAACCATGACCGATAAGCCCCCAATGGTTTTCATCGACCGCACCATACATGCCTAAGACAACTTCATGGGTTTTGTTCGCTTCATGCATCCAGTCCCGAACATCGAGGATTGATTCAATGAGGCTTTGAAAATTTGGCGTGTTATCCGTGGTTAATTCCGAATGGATGTAGACCATGGTGCCACGTTGAGCGATACGCGTTGAGATAAGCATGTAGTTGTCTGGCGATTCGTTCTCATCGATGAGAAGGAGAACCCATGGAAACGGCCCATTTCCAGCAACTTCTTGCTCTTCACCGCTGCTGAGTGCAGGATACACCAAACGGTGATCAGGCCCGAATGCACCTGAATCTGCATCAAAATCAACGAAGCCTACTGGGAAATTTTCACCATTGTGTGTTGGTTGGAAATGTTGATCCTCTTCTGGTACAGCCAACGTTGTTGAAAGAGTTGAAAGAAACAACAAACAAACGAGAACACATGCTCGCTGGCTCATATACACCTGTTCATGTCTGAACATTTGAGTCTTGCAGCCAAATGCTTCAATTTTCGTTCAATTTATGCTCATAAAGCGCCATCCATGTCATCAATTCCTCAAGCAATGGAAGATGTTCACCCAACGAAGGCGTCCACAAACAACGCCATGATTCAAGGTGTTGTGCAGCCAACATCCATCGGCCATCGATTTGATGATTCTTGATTGATAGACGCTCGAAACGCTGCTCTAACGTCCCATCCATTTCAGTGTATGTCGGATGAAGCAAAAACTTCGATTGTGGAATTTCTTCGAGTGTGCCTTCAGTATCGATGACAACATCAAATTCCGTATCTATTCGATGTTTGAAGTTGGCAAGTGTTGCCGGCAATTGCCTTCTTCCACCGAGGGAGGTAACACGGCCGCCCGCCTTTATCCAGGCTGAAGCAATCGAACGCGCAGCACCGCCTCCTCCATGAATACCAAGAATTGCTTCTTGACCAACATCAATTCCGAAATGATGGGCGACATGAACAACACCAAAACCATCTGTTGTGGCACAATACCATCCTTGGTCAGAGTAACGAAGTGTGTTTACTGACAGAATGTCCAACGATTCATCAATCTGCGTAAACACCATACTCTGAAGTTGGTGTTTCAAAGGCATGGTCAAATTCAACCACACTTCTTTGTCGGAAGTACGTGTCGGCAACTGCGAAATCCTGACGCTCCTCAATGGAGGTTGAAGAATGGGTGTCAATGAGGGATTAGAATCCATTTGGACAATCTCTGAACCCAGTGCATACAAATTCGGTTGAAATGATTTCAACCGTTGCTTTGCAGGTTGCCATGCAGGTTGATGAAGGTCATGTTCAATGTATGCCCAACCCAGTAACTCATCGATATGCGTCGTATCGATAATCGAGACTGAGGGATGACTCGGCGTTGAGAGAACACCCTTTGCTACGAGATCGGACAAAACCAGATTGAACAAGATTGGTGAAAGAGAATGGTCGATAGGAGAACCGCCAACAGCGTATCTCAAATCGTCCATGAGTCGACTTCGCAGTCATTGTTCATGAACGTCTGCTTTACGCATCTTGGTGAAAATGTGTCAAATGCAGGCCATGTATTCAAAAAGAAGGCCGTCTTCCTTTGTACATGGCCGTAGCAGAACGTGGGTCCTTTCTCTGGATGATGTTTGCGATTACTCAAATTTTTCTCTCGATCAAATTGATGGGTGAAGTCGAAGGCTGGATAACGACCCTTTTTGGTGGAGGTGGTGCTGCTGCAATTATGCTTGCACTGGTCATCTTCCGCCAAGAACAACGAGAACTCCTTCTTAATCCACTCAAAATGAGTCGTGAAGTTCATGACGATGCAATCAGAGGTCAAGGGAAAGGCGTTGGTTTCGGCGTGGGCGTATGGGTCGTAGCACTCATCTTCTTACTCTTTGCTGATTTTTCATAGGCCGATAAAATGATACCAGTCGACCCTGGAACAGCAACGACAATACGTGCTATTGACGAAGGCTCGGAAGAATTGTTTGGTGGCTTTTGGCCATTTATCCGTAGAACATTGATGCTTTTCCTACCGCTTTGGGTATGGCTTCTTTTGTGGGCTGCAGGCTTACCGAATATTATCTCAGCATTATTTTCAGGACTCTCTCTGTCTCTCGTTGTTGCGATAGAACAGTACAAACTTCGTCAGATTGCCAGAAAAGACAATTAATGACGGCCTACTATCCTTAGGCATGACCTTATTTGAGATGTTGACGGAATTTGTCGGAATCGAAGCTCCTTCCTTAATGGAAATCATATTCGTGAGTTGTGCAGTACTTGGCGGAATACTATTTTTCATCATGATGCTCCTCATGATGGTAGGTGATGTTCTTGGAGGAGTTACTGACGCAATCGGTTTGGATATCGATGCTGGTGGTGGAGCATTTGAGATTTTGAGTGTTCAGGGCCTTTCCGTTGCAGTCATGATGTTTGGCTTGACTGGAATGTTTGGCCTTTCAGCAACGGGAAATGATGTCGTCGCTGTTCTTGCAGGTGGAATAGGCGCAGCAGCCGGCATGTATGGCATGGGGAAAATGATGTATGGAATCAATCAACTCCAAGCAGATGGTACAATCAACTACAACGATGCAATCGGCCAACGCGGCCAAGTCTATTCTCGCATCAAGCCAAACGAAACTGGTGAGATTCAAGTCCCTGTGGACGGTACACTCAAGACATTGTTGGCCAGAGCGCAAGACAAGTCGATATTGATCCCATCTGGAGAATTTATCAGAGTGGTCGATATCATCGGATCGACAATGATTGTCGCCCCACTTGAAGACGGTTCTTCTGAAGAGTGAATAGAAATTCAGTAAGACGTAGGCAAAGTGATTAATAACGAATATCGTTAGGTTAATGACATGGCGGACGCAGGTTTTTGGGCAGTTTTCATCGTTTTTGGCGTATTGGCTATCGCAGCCTTTGGAATAATTTTGGTCGCAACACGCTACAAGCGTTGTGCTTCTGACGAAATTCTCGTTGTCTATGGTCGTATTCGTGGAGGCAAAGCATCGAGATGTATACACGGTGGTGCCGTAATGGTTTGGCCATTGATTCAGGAATACAAGAAAATCTCACTTATCCCGATGACAATTTCGATTCCTCTTGACAATGCTCTTTCTTTGCAAAACATTCGTATCAATGTTCCATCGACATTCACTGTTGGTGTAAGCACAAACCCGCTCATCATGAATAATGCAGCAGAGCGTCTGCTTCACCTTACAAAGAATGATATCGAGGGAATGGCACAAGAGATTATTCTCGGTCAACTCCGTTTGACGGTTGCAAGTTTGACCATCGAACAAATCAACCAAGATCGTGACGCATTCCTCGAACTCATTCGTGACAACGTTGGTGCTGAACTTCACAAGTTGGGGCTTTTCCTCATCAACGTCAACATCATCGATATTACTGACGAGTCCAACTACATCAACAGCATCGGTAAGAAAGCTGCTGCAGGCGCAGTCAACAAGGCACTCGTCGATGTTGCAAACGCTGAGCGTGATGGTGCAATCGGTAAGGCAAACGCAGACCGAGACCGAGAAGTTCAGGTCGCTCAAAACGTTGCTGAATCCGAGAAAGGAAAGAAGGCTGCAGAAGTCGACCGACGTGTTTTCGTTCAACAACAAGAAGCAACTGGTGTACAGGGAGAAAACCTGTCTCGTGCTGAGATTGCTTCGTATCAGGCTGACCTTGAAGAAAAGGAAGCTGAAGCAATGCGACGTGCTGAAGTTGCTCGGCGTACTGCTGAAATGGAAGTCCAAAAAGCACAATACAATCTTGAACAAGAGCGTCTTCGTGCTGAAGAAATCGTTCGTGAAGAGATTTCTAAGACACAGATTGAAATTGCTGCAGAAGCAGAAGCAGAGCGCCAACGCCGTATCGCTCAAGGTGAGGCAGATGCAGTTCTAGCTCGATACAACGCCGAAGCAGAAGGTACCAAGGCGGTCCTTGAAGCAAAGGCGAATGGTTACAAGCAACTTGTTGCAAGTGCTGGCGGTGATGTCAAAGCCGCTGCAACGCTCCTCATGGTCGAGAAGATCGAAGAGATTGTTGCACGACAAACCGAAGCAATTGCTAACCTCCAAATCGACAAGATTACCGTTTGGGATTCAGGCAGCGGTGGCGAAGGTGGAAGCACTGCGAACTTCGTTTCGTCGTTGATTCGGTCATTGCCTCCTGTACATGATGTAGCCAAGATGGCTGGTGTTGATCTACCAGACTATCTCGGCTCGATGAAGGAAGAATGAAACCGTCAAATCAAAACTCATCGCAAAACGATGCGTTCTGCCCTCTATGAGGGGTTGATTTGAAAGCCAAATGTGTATGCAGCGGTTTATGGCTAGTGATTTAGATATTGCACGAAAGGCGCAATTGGAACCAATTGAAACCATTGCTTGGAAATTGGGAATCCCTTCCGGTGAGTTGATTCCATACGGGCAACACATGGCCAAGTTAACATGGGATGGGATGAAACAACGCTTTGATTCTACAAAGGGTAACCTCATACTTGTCACATCCGTGAATCCTACACCATTTGGTGAAGGAAAGACTGTGACGACGATTGGACTGACACAGGCATTATGCCATATTGGTAAGAATGCAACCTGTGTTATTCGAGAACCTTCGATGGGACCTGTGTTTGGAATTAAGGGAGGTGCTGCCGGAGGTGGTCAATCTCAAGTTCTTCCCATGGAAGAAATCAATCTTCACTTTACAGGTGATCTCCATGCAGTTACATCTGCACACAACCTTCTCTCATCTTTAATCGATAATCACATCAAACATGGAAACGATTGCAATATCGATGCGAATCGAGTCTTTTGGCCCCGTGTGGTTGATCTTAACGATCGATCTCTACGAGAGGTTGTCATCGGTCTCGGTGGGCCAGCCAATGGAAATGTTCGACAAGATCGTTTTGATATTACTGCTGCCTCTGAAATCATGGCCATTCTCGTATTGGCAAAAGACTATGCAGATTTGCGAAAGAGGCTTGGCGAGATTGTCATCGCTGAATCAATGGAGGGCCACCCTATCAAGGCAGAACATATTGAGGCTGCAGGAGCGATGGCCTTACTTCTTCGAAATGCATTTTTGCCCAATCTTGTGCAGACGCTCGAGGGAAATCCAGCCTTCATTCACGGGGGACCGTTTGCGAACATTGCACACGGGAATTCGTCCATTGTTGCTGATCGAATCGCATTGTCATGCGCTGATTACGTGATTACTGAAGCAGGATTTGGCAGCGACATGGGCGCTGAGAAATTTATGCATATCAAAGCAAACACATCCGGAAAAGCACCTGATTGTGTGGTCATGAACGTTACAGTTCGTTCAATGAAATTACACGGCAAGGCCTTTGGAGAACGTGGAGGTTACCGTCCTTCGAAAGAAGAACTTGAGACAGAAAATGTTCAAGCAGTCGTAGCAGGGGCTTCATCAAACCTTGATCGCCACATCAAAAATATGGCACGATTTGGTATTCCTGTTGTTGTCTCAATCAATCAATTTGCTAGCGATACTGAAGCAGAACTTGATGCGATTGAAGCAGCAGCACGCACCAGTGGTGCTGTTCGGGTCTGTAGGACTGAAGTTCATGCCAAAGGAGGAGAAGGAGGTGCTGATCTTGCACATGCAGTTGTTGAAGCCATCCATGATCACGTTGCAGCAGGACGCCCGTTCCTTCCCCTCGTCGCTCCAAATGATTCTGTTGAAGACAAAGTCAAAGCAATTGCAACTCGGATGTATGGAGCAAGCAGTGTACAAATCGAGACCGCAGCAAAACGGCAACTCAAGAAAATCGTAGATTGGGGTTATGGACATCTTCCCGTTTGTATGGCGAAGACGCAGTACTCATTCTCACATGATGCTGGAATGCTTGGTGCTCCATCGGGCTTTGAGCTTCCAATTCGTGAATTCAGATTGAATGCTGGCGCAGGTTTTGTAGTCGCTATTCTTGGTTCAATGATGACCATGCCAGGACTGCCGAAGCGACCTGCTGCAAACGACATGGACATGGATGATGACGGCCATCTCAAGGGTGTCTTTGGGTGAAGGTCAATGCAAATATTGCAACAAGGTGAGAACCTTTGGAAACTTCGGATTGAATCTGAAGAGGATTTGTGGGTTCTTGCCCGGCTTGCATCAAAAGGACGCAGCCTCGCCATGCTTGGTGAGCGCAGAGATAGCACGACAGCTGAATCAGGGTCAAGAGCAAAAGCGGCTGAGCGGAAGAAAATGTGGATTCAGTTGAAGGTCCTCAATACGGAATATAAGACGTATTCAGATATCCTTCGTATCCATGGTACAATAGAACAAGCTCCCATTGATATTGGATCACATCATACACACTTGATTGAATCTGGTGATGAAATTGAATTGGAATCATCGACACCATTTCCTGATTTTGACATTGCATTGCTCAGCGATGCTGTAGATTCATCCAACAAGAGCAATGTTTCACTCATCGTCGTCGAAAACGATGAAATCATCTTGTTTGAAATCACCTCAAGAGGATTACGTGAAGGAGCAACATGGACGATGCGCGGAGGAGGTAAACGCGGTGATGCCCGCAACAGTGAAGCGGTTTTCCAATCCTTTCAGAAACAAGTATGCAAAGAAATACTTGCAGCGACGAATGAAACGTTACCGATGATTCTATGCGGGCCGGGTCATGCTCGTGAGAAGTTGAGAACGGCGATTCTCGATACGCAGCCAGAACGTGCGATTCGGATGATTGCAACATCCATGGCTGGGCGTGCTGGAGCGAATGAAGTCCTTCGTGAAGGCTTAGCAGACGAGTTCCTGGAAGATTATGCCATCCAAAAAGAAATGAAGTTGCTTGAAGAAGTATGGATGCGAATCAGTTCCAATGGCGCGGTCGCCTATGGAGAACAAGCCCTCATTCGAGCTATGACGGAAGGGGCTATCGAAACATTGCTGGTCGCAGTGGATGTATTGCGGGATCACGAAAGACAACTTGATGGCCAATTACTCAGCGAATGGGTACGTGGCTTGGACGCTATTGGAGGCCATCTCATTCAATGTTCAACAGATCACGATGGTGGCGAACAACTTCTTGGCTTAGGTGGAGTTGTAGCGCTTCTTCGATACAAGATGGTGTAGCGTATGAAGGTCGTTCGATTTTCAAATCTTGGCACAAATGTTCGCGAAGCAATGCAAGGTGCAAGATGGATTCTTCTTGACCAGCATGATATCCAAAATGCATTATCTGCGCTTATGTTTGCAGAACTTGACGGGGTATTGGTAGCCGTCGATCATAGAAAATCAACACCTGACAACGGGCTTTGGCGACGAGCAGTACATCTGCTTCTCGTTTCTGGACAGGAAGATGCTGAAGAGATCCGCCAAAAAAGTGGTATTACGATGGTAATTTCAAGCGATGATGCCGCACTTGAGGATTACCTATGGTAATGGGTCCGGAGGGAATTGAACCCTCGATCTTCGCCTTGTAAGGGCGACGTCATAAACCCCTAGACCACAGACCCAACCCTCCGTCGATGGAGTCGTATTTGAAACGCTTGGCTTTCCAATAACCTCAAAATGGTTGCCAAACCACGAAGGTTCAATGGACGAAGAGGCACAAGCCGCTGCGGCCCGTTTGGTACGCCGACTGAAAGATGGGTACACCATTACCATTGCAGAATCCTGTACTGGCGGCCTACTTGCGAGTACACTCACCGATATTGCAGGTGCAAGCAAGTGGTTTAATCAATCGTGGGTCACGTATTCGTATGATGCTAAGATTCGTGAATTGGATGTTGATCCAAAAACGCTTGAAAAGCGAGGAGCGGTTTCAGCAGAAGTTGCCATACAAATGGCCCAAGGAGCCCGAGAAAGAGCGAATGCTGATATTGCCCTTTCCATCACTGGAATCGCTGGTCCGAGCAACGATGGTACAAACAAGAAGGTCGGCTTAGTCTACGTAGGTATTGCATCTCGAACTTGGGCGAACGCTGAAGCGACGCAAATAGGCGGTAATCGGCAGGAGAACAAGGAAGGATTCGTTCACTTCGCTTTGTTAACAGCTATCCGTCATTGGGACCAAGCGATGGAACTCGCTGAAAAGACGCTACAGGATGAAATGAAACAAAGAGAAGAAGAAGCCAAATTGAAGGCTCTTGAAGAGATTGCACGCAACCAAAGAGCTGCTGCGGCTGCTCTTGACTCCGGTTGGCAGTCACAATCATGGTCAGATTCAAATCGAGGTTCGAACAACGATAATCTTGGAACAGATGTTGAATGGGACAAAGATTCAGCAAACGAATGAACATGAACCCTTTTGGAGGGTCGTCCCCCATTGACACATATGACTGCGGAATGGGGCTCAATTTCGCAGGAATTAATGAAACGAGGAATCCTCGTCACCACTGGTGTAAAAGAAAAATTGTTGAACCTAGAACATCCACTACGAGTTCTTGATCGAGGTCCTGAAATTGGGTTTTCTCGCGGAATGCTTACCATTGATCTTCTTGAGAAAATGATGGCTGCTACGACATCGGACGTTCCCGTTGAGGACGAGAAATTGAGTCAACCAATTGGACGAACAATCGCTCCAATTAAGGAGCCCGAACCTGTGAACATCCAGTTCCGAAACAACCTACCCGATTGGAGTGAAAAGGACTTTTCAGGTATTGCAACCGATGTTGATAACGATATTCTGATTCATTACGACATTACGGGAAATAGTACGACAGAAGGAAAGATGAGCCATATTCAAGCATGCTTCAATGATCGTCTGGATAGCATTCGGAAAATGATTGTGAAAAATTCACGGTTACCCCGGAAGCCGCAAGAAATTGGTCGATTAAATGTCGAATATCGGCGATATCATGGCTATGAAAATCTAGCTGTCGCCATAGGACTCGTTAATGAACCTCGCCATACCAAGAATGGCCATCTGATGTTTGGCCTGGAGGATGAAACAGGAGAGATGAATTGTTTGTTGACCATTCGTAAGGGAGATGACCGGGATCGAATGCACGAGCAAGTAGTTGAAGCAGGATTGATGCCAGATGATGTTCTTGGTGTCAGTGGTTCTTTTTCGCAAACAGGTGACATATTCTATGTTGATGACTTGTTTTTCCCAATGAAGGACAGACATGAGAAACAAAGTGCCGATATTGGAGTGAGTGTCGCATTCTTATCCGATATTCACGTCGGTTCGAAGACATTCCTTGAAGCACAATGGCATAAGATGGTTCGATGGTTTCATACAGATCCCCTTGCAAAGACGATCAAGTATCTGATTTTGAGTGGTGATTGCGTCGATGGAGTAGGAATTTATCCTGGACAGGATAAGGAACTTGCCATACCTGATTTATTTGGACAATATACTGAATTTGCTCGACTTTTGGAGTTATTACCTGATTGGGTCGAATGTGTCATGTTACCTGGAAATCATGATGCAGTTCGCCCAGCTGAACCTCAACCGACTTTTGAGAAGGATATTCAGCAGGATTACAACAAAACGACCTTTGTTGGAAATCCGTGTGATTTCTCATTGCATGATGTTCGTTTGCTTTCCTACCATGGAAAGTCAATCGATGATTTCGTTGCTGGTTTGCGAACAGTAACGTATTCAGAACCTGTTGAAGCGATGCGCCAAATGCTCAGAAGGAGACATTTAGCTCCACAATGGGGGGGTAAAACACCATTATCTCCAGAAATTGAAGATGGCTTAGTCATTCGGGAAGTACCTGATATCTTCGTTACTGGCCACGTGCATGGCCATGCGTGTCTCGATTTCAGAGGTACAACACTGGTTTGTTCTTCGACATGGCAGGATCAAACATCTTACCAGAAGATGCTAGGTTTCCAACCCAAACCATGTATGCTCACGATTGTGAATCTTCAATCACACAAGTCTACATCAATTCCCTTCGCTTGAGGGGAGTTGAATGTATTCGAGAATCTTTGAGAGATCTTTCTCAGTGACTACAGGAACCTCTGCATTGGTGAATGCATCAAATGATGAGGAACGACTTGGATTGAATCCAATGAAATGACTTCCATCAATCATCATGGAAAGATCCATCTCTGAATCGCCGACTGAAACAATTTCATCTGGAGAAAAGCCATGCATCTCCATCAGCCGATGGATAACTTTGCCTTTCCCGCTCGCATGGAGACGACAGATACCATCATCGCTAAGATATCCATCTGAATCGAATTCAAAACCATTCGCAATCCAATCATCGACCTTCAACATCGCAGCAATGCTACTGACAAATAGGTCAACACCTGCACTCACAATAGCCACATAGACGCCAGCGTCCTGAAGATGCTTCACCGTTTCACGAGTACCCTTCATCAAAGCGACTCCGGAGTACATCCGAAACAATTCATCCTTGTGAATGGGATCACGGATTGCTTTCCACATCGCAATATCTGAACGCATGAATTCAACATCGGTTAATTCACCAGCAATGAATCTCATGAGATTCTTGCTGTTGTCCGTTCCGAAAGCATCGTGCAAGGTCTTCCATGAGCTTACTGAGTCAACGAGGACTCCATCGCAATCGAAGACTACACATCGACATGGGCTGGTCATGACCTGCCCTACTCATACATGCTTGAAAGCATTCGCTTCAGGCCAGAAGATTGGGCCGGTGGTTCAAGCCCACCGGCCCATCAACTGTTCTCAGTCGTTCCTTCGCTTCAAACAACCTTGTTGAATTCAAGGTCTTGGTATGCCTTGATGACAGATCCATCACCAGGTCCTGGCTGGTAGGTGATTCGGATGGTAGCATCCGTCAACGCCTGACCGTCAGGAGCGTGGGTTCGTACGAAGATTTGGTCACCGATTCCGAAGGTAGATTCCTTGAATGAACCTTCATTTTCGACCTTGTCAACGAATGATACGAACGCATCACTGTTTGATGGGTTAAATCCATACACATTGCTCGTGTTTGAGAGCAATGTGGCATACGAAGTTCGAACACCATCTGTGTTGGTATAGAGAACCGTTACAGTAACGGCTGCAGTAGCCAACTCAGCTTCTGTTTGATCAACTGTGATTTGCCAGTATCCATCTACTGTACCAAGTTCCTTGTTCTCGATGTCAAAGGTGACTCGAGGAACACCCAACTTGCCTGTCTCTGCGAGGGAAGAAGCCCAAACATAGATCACACCAGAGAGGACGACAGTGATTGCAACCATGAGGATGGTCGCAATAACTGGGCTGACTGCCATTTCATCTTCGACGATGCGTCGTGTTTCTTCTTCTTGCTCCTCTTCTTCACGGCGGCTTGACATTGCAAGAGCTGTGACGAAGAAGCCAGCGAGGGCTACTACAACGAGGCTTGGTGCGAACGATGGAACAGATCCAATACCGCCACCGAGTTGAACAACGGATGGGAGTTTGTCTCCGCTGCTGAGGAAGTCCTCAGCTGGCTTGTTCACGTGGTTACAGGTTGTTGGAACTCCAGCGTCACTGTCGATTGCGGAAGCATCCGAGAACATGACGTTGTTACACCAGTCGCTGTCTTGGAGCAATGGTCGACGAGTCGATTCAGTAACTCCATCGTCACCGTATGCACCAGGCTTGGACCATTGTTCACCGGTCATGCCGCCACCGTAGTTAACGTGGGCCCATGGTCCGTTGACTTGGTCATCCATCTGGAAGCGCTGTGCAGGAGCCTTTGCCATGTCACACTCTTCGTCCAAACATGTCAGAACGTCCATCTCAACCCAAATGTATGGTGTGGATGTTCCGTCATCGACGATGTAGACGTACTCTTCGAAGGTCGATGTAGTACCCCACTCAGGTGGTGTGACATACATGACGTTCTCAGATTCACCATGTCCACCACTGGTGTGGAAGGTGATTGCAAGCATGTGATCGTAGGTGTATGGTCCTTGATCGCCACCAGCACCGACTACAACTTCAACAGGCACGTAGGTACCGGTTAGAACATCGGTAATGCCTTGGAAGTCGAATCCAACGACATCATCGAAGTAGTAGTCAGCAACGAGTTCACGTACGTTCTCGACTCGGACACCGATTTCTTGGGTTGCAACACCTTGCTGGTAGTTTGCAATTGCCATAACCGATGGGTCGTAGTTTGGTACGTAACTTGGTGCAGTAGCGGTGTCCTTGAGGACAAGACGGATCTGACAGAAGTCAGAGCCACTTGGTCCGATTTGGTGGATACCGTTGTCGTTCAAGTAGTCGATTTCCCAAGCGTTTGCTGTGGTTGTTGCATCAGGAACAAGTGTGAAGACGAGGTTGTCTCCAACAATCTCAGTGCTGAAGTAGTTCTCGTACGTACATTGGTCTGTTGATTCAACGGTCCATGTCAAGTCAGCAGCGTTGTGGTCAACGTCGTACTTGACAGCAGACAAATCGTAGGTCAGGTTGTTCGCATTGGTGTCATCTTCCATGAGGCTGATGGACCATGGGGCAACTGGAGTAGATCCATTTGCTGCGGTAACAACTGCTCCTGTTGTAACATCCCAATCGAGGACAACTGGTGCATCGTTCACAGGGCTGACTGAGAAGTCAACTGTGAATGCGTCTGCATCTTGGTTCTCTGCACCATCATCACTGAGGGTGAGCGTAACCGTACAGGTTCCACCGAGTTCGTTAGCAGTGTTCTCGACGATGGTCAACTCATTGTTGGTGACCGATACACCGAATGCAACACATTCTGTTGGAACGGATGCATCCCATGTGTAGACCTGTCGAAGAGGGCTCTGCTCGTTGTCCATGTCACGGATGTACGACTTGCTCGCGTTCGAGATGTCACCAAGGAACTTGGAGACACTGCCGAATCCTTCAGGAACGATGTTCGTGTAAGATCCGTCGTCAACGAAGACTGGCATACAGTCTGGACGCTCTGTGTTACAGATGACCGGCTTGTCGTTGATGTTGTTGACCGTCAAGGTCATGTTCTTGGTATCGGTCAAGCCGTGGCTGTCCGTAACAATGAACTCAAACTCAACTGTTCCGAATTGGTCATCGAGAGGCGTGATCGTCACTGTGTGACCATTCTTGTCCCAGTCGACCAAAACGTTGCTATGAGCAACGGTTGTTCCTTCAGTGACAGTCCATGTGAGAGTTGCCTCATCGTCTTGGACGTCATCAGCGAGGTTGGTCAAGGAGATGGTGTATGCACCACTGTCCTCATCAACAGATTCGTCAGCAAGAGCAGCCTGGATTTCAGGACATGCTCGCTTGATGTCAACGGTGAGCTCTTGGTTGGTTGCCATCGAAACAGCGTCAACAGTTGCCCAGTCGTAAACACAATCGGCCTTTGTCTTGATCATTACATCGTAGTCCTTTGCAGGTCCTGCGGTGGTCGTACCCTTGTAGGTTCGGTAAACCAAGACTTCATCGCTGATGCTTCCAGTTTCAAGATCGTCGTGAGTTGTCTCAATGGAGATGTACTCACTGAGTGTCTGAACACCTGTGGAAACAGTCTGTGTTGGGTGAACGGTTTGGATGTTCGCTGAACCGTCTTGGACGACAGCGACGATGTTCACTGCATCAGGTGTTCCACCAATTCGGCTGAATGGGATTGCGATTTCGAAGAAACCAGCGGTTGTTGTTCCCAAATCAGCGTCAACAGCATCTGTGGACAAGGAGCTTGCACCCCAGCCAAGGAATCCATTGGAGTAGAGGTCCATGTTGGAATCACTTGTAGCCCAGAAGAGATAGTCTGCTTGTACTGGTAGTGTGTGAGCACCATTGAGGTTGTAACCTGTGTTGGAGCCACCAGCAACGACATCGAGATAGATCAAGAGGTCGTTGTTGGTAAGGTCTTCACCAGTCATACCGATGTAGAGTGCATCACCTTCACTGTATGTGACGTAGAAGTCGTTGGTTCCGTCACCGGAGACCATACCAGGCATAGCATCGTCAGATGGGTTCAATGGAGTACCACCAATCCAATCCGAGTCATCACCGTCAACAGCCATGATATCAGGCTGGAAGGATGGTGATACGTATGCAGCACGGGTTCCGTCTGTGGAGACCAATGTCATACCAACAGCGGATGCAGCACCACTGAGGTGGGTTGCATCGAGACTGAAGAGGTTCGCTTCATCGATGGTTGCAGATGAGACAATGCTGATCTTCTGACTGTCGAGCGTGTTACCAATGCTGGTAACGTAGGCGTTCGAGCCAGCGTTGATTTGCGTTGTCGAAGCAGACCAGGTCAAGTTCTCGACCGATCCAACCGACTCGACAGCGTGGATAGCTGTTGTCGCTGTTGAGGTACCGCCGTCCCATCGGAACTCAGTGTTCTCAGCGTAGACACCAACGTCACCTGCGGCATCGAGTGGGTAAATCCACGAGTAGTCACCATCGACCATGTAGAGGCCAGTACCTGTGCTTCCTCCATCAACAGATGCACCAATTGCGGTGACTGTTGCGTCGTCAGCGTAAACACCAGCGGTGGATCCTGCGATGTCTGCGTCACCATGCATAGTGAGTGTTGCAGACTCGATGGAGACACCGTAAGCATATCCACCTACAGAGGTTCCGTCAAGTTCGATATCGTCACCCGAGTTGAGTGATGCAATACCGATACTCGATGCGACGTTGGTTCCAACGAAGGTTGAATCAACATCGGAAACATCACAGCCATCAGTGATCATTGCATTGTCACCGATGGTTACTGTGTTGTCCTTACTCTGGATGGTAACCTTGTCACAGTCGTTGAAGTCAAATCCAACGGCGTTTGGTGCGGTACGTCCAGCACTGATTCCGATGGTGTTGTTCTCAACAACTGGTCCTGAGTATCCGCCAGCGGAAGTTCCGTAGTAAACTGCGATGTTTGCACCACCGTCGCCCCAGGTGTCAGTAACCTTGAGAGTGTACTGACCCGCTGTGCTGTAGGATACTAGACGTGCGTATACGCTGTTCGAATTGAACGAACCAGCAGCCCAGTTGTCCTTTGTTCCGTCAGGCTTGGTAATTTCAAGACCGATTTCTCCGCCCCAGCTGTCCGATTCAAGATCGACGTAGGCTGTAACACCTGATGGGATGGTGAAGGTACATGTGCTCTGCGTACGGTAAGCGTTGGATGCAATGGTACACAACGAGGTTGTTGGTGCAGGTGGGCTAGTAGCATCTTCCATGAAGATACCGCCGTCAGCGTCCAACAATGTGTTGTTTGAGATTGTACCGTATCCAGCATCGGTTTCGATACCAGCTTCTCCAGCCTCTCCAGTTCCAATGATTTCATTGTTATCGATGGTGTAGTCGAGGATTCCGTACATCTGGATCGCAGTTTGCGGTCCGTTGAAGTAGTTGTCAGTAACGCTGATTCGCTTGTTGTTTCCACTGAATGCGGAGAATCCTTCTTCAGCAGATGTACTGTTAAACCAGTTTCCTGTAACAACCAAATCGTCGGTGTAAGAGTTTCCATAAACCCAAACGTCAGCAATCTCTCCACCATCGTTGAATTCGTTTCCTTCAATGGTGAGGTTGTCAGCTCCAAACTCGTTTGCATTGTGCGTGTACGAGTATGGGCTTCTTTGCGTCATAATTCCTGCACCACAATCGTTGAAGGTACTGTCCTTGATGTAGGATCCATCGGTACCAGTCATTTGAACACAGACGTCTGTAGATTGGATAGCGTTGTTCAATGGAGTGTATCCCTTGAAGTGCGTAACCGTAACGTTGTCCATGTACAAGAACTCTGATCGGTGATCGTAGTTATTCCATGTTGATTTGTAGGCCATACCACTAGTAATGGATGCAACAGGATTCAAGGTTGTATCCTTGATCGAGATGTCCATTGCTTGGTAGATGTAACCCAATTCAAGACCGGTTTGTTGGCCAGTATCTGGGTTTGTCGCAACACCGAATACTTCAGAATCGTGCAAGTACAATTCAGGAGCGTTTGATCCTCCTTGTGCGTACCAACGCTGTGTGTCAGTGAAGAGATATGCTCCAGTAATAAGAACCAATGTGTTGTTCCAGTTGTGCTCATCATTGTCATCAAAGTACATGAAAGGAACGTCCATCATGATGGTCTTTCCAGACATATCCTCTGGTGTAGCAGCATAGTAACCGTATTCCTTAACGGTACCACCGTTACCATCAGCTAGGTTACGGTTGCCACCAGTGCTGAGGTAACTCGCACAGTTGGAAACCGTCTCGTATGAGGCACTGTTGAAACTGTAACAGACACGAGCATTGATTCGATCGGTGAGGGAAATGCTTCCACTGTTACCACTCGCATCATTCAATGAGAGGGATTGGAATGCATATCGGAAGTCACCCTTGGTCGAGGTGTAATCAATCATTGCAACTGTTACAGCTTCGTATCCGTTGAGATCATCGCTGTTTGCTCCAGTTGAATCAACACGGACTGTACGGAACAAGATACCATCGGCATCACCGTTAGAGTCGGTTGTACCGGTTCCAGTAATCTTCTTGTCAGCGTTCATGAGAACGACGTTCGTATCCTGAACTGCGTTCGTGTCAGCCTGGACATTGATGGTTAGTTCGCGCATGCGTTCAAATCCACCAGTTCCTGTTACAGCAACCTTGTTGGTATCGATTGTTCCTTCGATAAAGTCAACTTCACTCGTTCCAGTGATCTTGACATCGCTCAGTGTATTGGCAAAGGTTGAATCACTCACGGTGATGTCTCCTGAACCAGCGGTTTCGATACCAATGTTGTTACCTGAAACGGTCACACTACTGAAAGAAACATCCTTGTTGGTTTGCGAACCATACTGATACGCAGCACCAGCACTGTTGGTGATTGTACCGGAGAGGTCGCCTCCAAAGTCCTTGACGTAGTAGATACCAGCGTTGTTTTGACCATCAAAGTCGATGTTGGTCATGTCCATTTGTCCTGAACCAGAACTGGAGACAAGCATACCGTAGTCACCGCCATCGACATCAATGTCGTTCATTGCTGCAGCGGTTGCTCCGACAACTTCGATTCCTTGATCGTTTGGTGATGTGATATCGATTCCGTCAAAGTTTCCAGAAGCGAAGTTACCACCGATTGCGATACCGGTATCTGCACCAGTGATGGCACCGTTCTCGAAGGAAGCGGTACCACTGTCACGAGCGTAGTCACCGAGTGCACTTGGGTCGTTACCAGCACGGGCAACGAAGTCCAAGCGATCTTGATAGTTGTCAGCACGGTTGTGCAGAACGTCAACGTACATGGTTACCGCAGAAATCGAAGAATCAGAGATATCGACGATTGGGAAGGACATTCGAGCGCCTTCGCCTGGGTTCATGTAGTAACTGTAAGCGTAATCCAAACAGATGTTGTAGTAACCGCCGTATCCGTTGTAGCCTTCAGGTGGCTTGTAGACACCCTGTCCACCGTGATAGGAGTTGTAGTAGTAACCCCAGTAGTGGTATGGGTAGGATCCATAGGATGGGCTGGTGTCAGAGTCAATCTCACTCCAGCGGAATCCGAATTCATCAGGGTAGTAGTAGTAACCTGGGTAGGAGACGTACTGTGTTGGACCTTGAGGCCAATAGCGCCACATGTAGTACATGTATCCATCAAAGGATCCTGTGTATCCAGGACCATACGAATAACCGTAGTAGTTGCAGTGCCATGAAGCAACACCACCTTCACCACCAGCGTAGGTAGCAGCTCCGTTTCCGGACTTCGGATCGTCTGCTGCGTATGGGTAGTAACCCAACTTGTCTGGGGTAGTGATGTTCTCAGAGACTTCTCCAGAACCATCATCGTAGGTGACCTCGATGTTCCATCGGTCGGTGAGCATGTAGTACTTGCTCGACGCGTAGTTGTAGGTAGGGTGAGCGTTACCTCCACCGTAGATGGAGTTCGCACCAACTTGCAAGTAGTCACCGGATCCGAGGAACGCAGTGAGATCGATTGCATAGGTGTGCCATCCAGTCGACTGTCCCGAGAGGGATGTCGAACGGTAGATGGTTGGTAGGCTCATTCCACCATAGACATCGACACCCACGGTGTTATCCGTCGATGTAAATCCGTCAATTTGTGGAGCACCGTTGTAGGATTGAATACCAACAGCAGCGTTCGAAACAGCAACGTTGCTGACCGACGCGCTTGATTGTTCAAGCCAAAGTGCAGTACCTGTGTTTCCGACGTTGATGATGCTCGAAGAGTCGATGTCAGCGGAGCCGCCATCGATCTTGACAGTTGCCATCTCATCCGAGGACGCAGAGGACCCGTAGACGGTTCCTGAGTTCTTCATGACGAGTGTAGCACCGTCGCCGACGTAGAGCGCAGCACCAGTTGTAGCGTCTTGAGCGACGTCACGAACGATACCGCCATCGATTTCGAGTGTTCCATCTTGGATGTCAATATGGAGCGGGTATGTCGAGGATACAGCCTGGAGAGAACCAGTTGCAACGCTTGACGTACCGACGAGCAACTTACCACCGTTGGACAATGTCAAAACAGGTGTGCTTGTTGCAGTCGACTTGACCTTCAATACAGCACCCATGAGCTTGATGACACAACCGTTGAGGTTGAGATCTTCAGTCAACGTCATTGGTGTTCCATCGAATTCGTAAATGGTGTGTCCTGATG